>CANRWA010000001.1 GCA_947643415.1 uncultured Clostridia bacterium
GGCATTAATGCCAGCTTATTTTATATCTTAATATACCCAAAGTTCAGAAAGAACCCCTCCGGCAGCCCCAGCCCGTTTTTCTTGCTCATGGATTTCTTCTTATCGGCTGTATTCCACATTTCTTTTGTAAATTTTGCCAGTGTCCATGTATGGTTAATGACGAACAGGGCATAGACATTCACGGATGCCTCTGCCGTGAATGTACCTTTGCTGGGGGGATACGCCTGCACACCGACGGATGCCTTGCCTGTGGCGCTGATGGATGCCACCTTGTCGATACCGTATCCGCCAGTCAGGCTGATGGCAGGGGTAATGGAGAGTTTGCCATCCAGAGACATCTTTTTCTCTTTATTATTCCAAGAAGGGCCTCCTTCCAGAGATGCCGTTCCCTCTGCCCCCAGTTTTAGATACATAGGACCGATTGGGGTGGCAAACTGCCAACTGATATCTCCTTTCCAGGACAGGTCTCCTGCAATCTTCCCCTCAGATGCCATAATGTTTCCATATTTATCGGATTTTACTTCCACATAGCCCATAACGGACAGGGACGGTTTTTTCTTCCCCGACCAACCAGAAGGATGAATCGCTGTGGAACTTTTTAAACCATATGTTTCCCGGCAGGATTCCATGATAGCATACTGATGCTGATTTTTACTTGCCGTCTCACAATTTTTTTTAAATTTGCTCCATTCAACATTTTTATCAGGATCTAATAAGTCGCTCTTTCCGATACCAATGGATGCTTTCAATATAAATGACCCATCTTTATTTTCTTTCTGGGAGATCTGGACTGGATACTTCGTACTGCTGAGGGACCAGTTAGCCGGGAAGAACTGTGCTACCCCCTTATCTCCATCATCTGCCTTACTTTCCTTGTTTTCCCCGATCTCCAGGCTTCCCCCATTGCCTTCCCCGGAAGAAGAGTCTGCCTTTGCCAGATTTTCCACCGTGACATCGCAACGGACAGAAGTTCCATCGTTTAGTTTCCCTGTGATGACCGCTGTTCCTTCTTTCTTTCCTGTGACAGTCACCAGCCCAGGGGCATACCAGAGGGAATAATTGCCATCTGTACCGGAATAGCTGGCAGGTGAAGTGGCATGGATAAATCCCCCGCTCTTCACCTCTGCCACGGAAGGGTCACTGCTGCTCCAGGACACATCGCTGCTCAGAGACTTCATGTCCTCCTTTGTCTCTGCATATACCCTGGCATTGACTGTCCCCGTATTTCCCACCTCCACTGTCAGGTCAGGCTTGCAGCTTAGCCCGCTGCTGCCTGTAGAGGGGGATGGGGCAGGCGTCGCGCCTCCGGTACTGCCTCCCGACGAATTCACTGTGCCGGCTTTGCTCCATGTGGAAGATGATAGATTAATATGCAAAGCGGGCCGAACAGCGTAAGAAGCACTGCTGACATTAGCACCATCGTAGTAGCCGTAGCCACCATTAAGCACGCCGGCGGCAAACTTAACATCATTACCCGGCGACCGCAGCCACCACCAATCAGCGCTTCCAGCGCTGCACATACTTGAATTTACTGCTTTTACATGTGCTGTATTCGTTGCTATTCTTGTCTCACTATCCTCATTAAACATAGAATTAAACCCATATGCCGCATTACTGGCTTCTACAATGGACAGCAGATAAACTTTATCCTGTGTATTATTTCCACCCTCTGTCCCATATTCAGGATTATCTTCATTGACCACTGCCGTGGTGCGGACGGCTGCCTGCTCAGCCCCACTGAAAGCATTTTGGTAAAAAGTACTGTTCAGCCAGGTACGGAGCGTACAGGTTTCCCATGTGACACTTGTATATTCTGTATTATAGCGCTGGCAGTCCAGATTCTGGTCTGCCAGCAGGAAGGCATCATCCCCATTTACCGACAGGACACGCCATTTAATTGGTTCTTTGGTGGTCTCACTGCTCTGCCAGTAATTGCCAAACCAGATGCAGTCCCAGGTGGTGACGCCGCTGCTGTCCGTCCTGGGATTACTGATGCCATAGCCGGATGCGGATGCCCTGATGCTGGCAGGGAGTTGTCCCAACACAGTAGAAACTACTAACATAAAACTAAGAATTACTGCTGTGGTCTGTTTCGTTTTCTTCATCATCTTTCCCTCCATTAGCATGTGCTTTTTCACGAAGAACGCTATTTTTGCGTTCTTCCGGTGTGAAGAGAGTTCCGCATAGCGGAACGAGAAATTGATTGGTGAGGTTTTTCCGAACCATCCATTTCCTTCACGCTTCTCTGTAATACAAAGTTGTTCCATATATTTTTTTGCAGATGCCAGGTATGTCCATGGTACAAATGCCCTTTTGTGCTGACCACACTCCTTGTAATGGCATCCAAGTCAATTTCCCCCTTTTGATATAGATGTTTTAACGCTCGCAGGCGTTTCCTTACCCGTTTCTTCCCACTCTGACGCAGTCTCCGGATCACCTTTCCTGTATCTGTTAGATAAAAATGAAAACCAAGATAATCCACTCCCTGGGAGACAGAGTGGATCTGTGTCTTTTCATTGAACTTCAACTGCAGTGTATTTGTTACATAAGTGTCCATTACAGCCAGGCAGTACTCCAGATATTCCCGGCAGGGATGTACCAGGATCATGTCATCCATGTATCGGGAATAGTACCGGATTCTCAGTTTCTCCTTTACCAGACGGTCCAGCCCATCCAGGTAATACAGGGCAAACCACTGGCTTGTCTGGTTTCCCATAGGGATACCTCTGTTTTCCGAACATTCATAGCTGTCTATAATCAGGCGGAGAAGCCATTTTACATCATCCGATAGTTTCATTTTATGAATCTGCCCTTTTAAAACATCATGATGGATAGAATTAAAGTATTTACGTATATCACATTTTAATATGTACCCATCCGTGCCATATCTCCTGTAAAATTCCCTCATAAAACCAGTCAGGCGGTTCATGGCAAAATGTGTTCCCTTCCCCACACGGCAGGCGGCATTATCATAAATGAGCCTCCGGTCCAGATATGGCCCCAAAACATTATCACACAGGCTGTGCTGTAATACCCTGTCGCCATTAGGAATTTCGTATAGAAATTCCAGATGTTTGATATATTATAATTATTTCTCCAATTTTATGCAAGAAAATTGCAAGATTACTTTAACTTTCATACCATTTGCAAGTTGGCAATCTCTCTTACTTTGTCAATTGTCAAATCAGTTCCAGCAGCAATATCCTCCAATGACAATTTTCCAATTTCAATTAGACGTCTTGCCGTCTCAACTTTCTCATCATAGCGCTCACTTTCTCCATACATCTGTATTGCTTCTTCTTGATCATATAACACCATCATGATATCCACGACCTCCTTTTCTCTGCTTTCCAAATACTCTTTCAGCACATTTCTGTCCTTACAAATACGAATGGTTTCTAATATTGCTTTCTTTGTTCTTCCATTTAATTTCACTTGTTCATTACAAACCTTAGTAAAAATGACATATTGATTGATAATATCGCCTTCTCCGGTTTCTTCGGAAACAGTGCCATCATAAATCATTTTTATTTTTACATCAACAGCACACTCCTTCCCGTCAAAAAATTCCTTGGATAATGAAATTTCAGCCGGACGCTCCTGCCGCTCACCCGTATATATAACATACAATTCTGGTTCCGGAATCTGCACTTGTTTACTGGTATACAGTGGCTGCTTGGTTTGTGCTAAATAGTCATGGCAAGTCTGTGCCAAATACAACAATACTCTGATAATAATATTCACACTCCAAGTGGATTGTGCTTCTGTAAGAATTACCAACCGATTACCAACCATGAATCCTAAATCATTATAAAGCCCATTGATTAGAATATTTTCTATGGTCACATAGGTCAATTGTTCCTCTGTAGCATTAGTATCTTCTGGATGGAGTGCTTTATACAACTGAAATAAATACTTTCTGTCCTTAAAAAGATTGGTAAATACACTATCCTTAATCTTGTGCTTTGCTACTTCGTCTGTCATATTAGACGGAATGTCCAAAAAATTGTTTGCTTTCTTTACATGATCTGCCAATCTGTTCACCCACCCTTCAGTTGTAACTATGATTTTATTTTATCATGCGGTAAAGATGTTTTCAAGCATAACAAATATTTGCGGACTTTTTTTATCGCTTTAATAACTGTCTGGTTACAACCTATGGCATCCATTGTTACAGTCATGCCGGACATTCTAAACAATCCCAGGTAATCCGGCAGGCAGGATATCTCATTATTCCTTGTGTAACCTTATATTTCCTCTACTTTTTTATCACCTGTTTCTTTCCTGTCACACCTTTACTCCCCTGCTTTTATGAAAAATCCCTCATAGATCCCCACCGGAACATCCTCCCCAAAATCATATTGTTCCAAATCATCTTTTTCAAAATTATATACTGATATCATCTGCTTCATCGGATCGACAATCCAATATTCCCTGACACCGGCAGCATGGTATTTGAACAATTTTGTCATATAATCTCTCGATTTACTGCCTGGTGATACAATCTCAATGATCCAGTCAGGCGCTCCATGACACCCTTTGTCGTCTAATTTAGAAGTATCACATATAACAGAAAGATCCGGCTCTACATAATTTATATCATCTTCATTTAGAAAAACAGCGAACGGTGCAGCAAGTACTTCACACTTCCCATTCTTTTCATCTATATAATTCGCTATGTTTTGATACATCTTCCCGCTTAATTTTTGATGTTCCCAACTTGGTGGTGCCATATAATAAATCTGTCCATCAATTAACTCAGCCCTCTGTCCATCCGGCAATGCATAGATATCTTCCAACGTATAAATATCTTCCTTCCGTACGGCATTCATATAATACAATCACTCACTTTCTCTTTATTATCTCTTCTTTCAGTATACATCACACAAAGCCTTTTTAAAACTGGATTTTTTGCTCATTTTATATTTTCTGATATTATTTTTTTAACGTTATATATTCCCATTGACAAGCGGTCGGCATACCGATATAATAAATAATGGAAAGGATGGTGCGAATGAACCTGCAAGAATATATTGATAGCCGAAATATAACTAAGTATCATCTGTCACAAATCAGCGGTGTTCCCAAAACAACTGTCTTAGATATTTGTTCCGGTAAAAGCTCTTTGCAAAAATGCTCTGCCCGCACGGTGCAGCAACTGGCAAAAGCGCTTGATTGCACAATGGAATATATTATGTCTTTAGATACAATAGATACAAGGTATGACAAGGAAACAGGATTACCTAAAAGCAAAAAATATCTTGAATGTGCTCTGCCGCCCTATCTGCAATCTTCTTTGGAAAATATGATTGCTTCTTGGAAAATTGTAGACAGCGGCAAAAAAGATTATCATTGGGATATGTATTGGAGCGAACTAAATGCAGATATTAACTCTGCCGAGGTTGGGCAGGAAATATCTACTGAACAAGCCTGGTATTTGCGTGAAAATTATTTAAGAATGAAACGAGATGACTAACCGATGATTGATTTTACCAATCTCCCCATTCGTAACAAAACCTATGCAGGCGCAAACGGCAGTAAAATTTCCTTATTATACAATGGTGAGTTGTATATGTTGAAGTTCCCCACCGTTCCTGCTATCAACAAGGAAATGAAGTATGCGAACGGTTGTGTATCGGAGTATCTCGGATGCCACATTTTTGAAAGTATCGGTATTCCGGTTCAAAAGACAATGCTTGGAATCTATACCAAAAAGGGTAAGCAAATTAAGTTTATTTCTTCATTGGTGAACACGGACTGCAACAAAGCGTTAAAGCGGATTCTGCCAAAGATTGATATGGATAAAATTTATAAAATCGTAGAGGAAACACCCTTTATTTCTGATTTGCAGAAGGAATTTTATAAAACAATGCTCCGTGAACGTAAGGAACGGATTTTAGATTTTTCTTACCAAAAGCTCCATAAGCATGAGCGTCCCAAATTATAAAAGAAATTGGAAAAATAACAAGCATAAGAAACTGTTCATAAGTCTAAAACAGCAAAAGGAGGCAGATTTATGGAACCAAAAGAACAATTATTCCAGTGGATTAATGAAAGTGACAATATCGTATTTTTCGGTGGGGCCGGTGTATCTACAGAAAGCAAGATCCCCGATTTCAGAAGTGTGGATGGACTGTACAACCAGGAATATGATTATCCCCCTGAAACCATCCTCTCCCACACCTTTTTCATGAAGAAACCAGAAGAATTCTTCCGTTTTTACCACAATAAGATGCTCTTTCCGGATGCCGAACCCAATAACGCCCATAAGGCACTCGCCAATCTGGAGAAACAGGGCAAGCTCAAAGCCGTGATCACACAGAATATTGATGGGCTGCACCAGAAAGCGGGAAGCCGGGAAGTATTGGAACTCCACGGTTCTGTGCTGCGCAACTACTGTATGCACTGTAACCAGGCATATTCCCTGGAAGACATCATGGTGCAGGATGGTGTACCGAAATGTAAATGCGGGGGAACCATCAAACCGGACGTTGTTTTATATGAAGAGGGACTGGATACCTATACACTGGAGAAAGCCATTTCCTATATCCGGAATGCTGATATGCTGATCATCGGAGGAACTTCCCTGGCTGTCTATCCTGCAGCAGGGCTTATTGATTATTACCGCGGCAGCAAATTAGTACTGATAAATAAAGATAAGACCAGCCGGGACAGCCAGGCTGATCTTGTACTGCACGCTCCCATCGGTGAAATTCTCTCACCATGGAGTAACTAAAACGGAGACGGTGGGATTCGAACCCACGTGCCCGTGAAGGCAAAACGATTTCGAGTCGTTCTCGTTATGGCCACTTCGATACGTCTCCCTGTAAGAAATTGTTTCTCAGGCTGCTGCGGTATCGTAATACCGCAACAGTCTTATTTAATCATCTTTTTTCTTATTTGTCAATGCCTGAATGAAAAACATTTCTACAGCGAGCTGGTCCGAAAGCCTGCCTCTCTTAAAATCTTCCTCATACTGAAGCCGTCTTTCCAACATATCCCGCAGATAGGAGGTTCGGAAAAGAGATGCCTGCTTACTGTATTTGGGGACCGTAAAGGGAGGTATCCCAATCTTCTTTGCCAGCTCATTCCGATTCAGCCCCATGGCTGAAAGGTCCCTGATCTGCAGCAATATATTGATATGGCGGGAAAAAAGATACAGGATTGACATAGGCTGTTCCCGGTTAGCAAGAAGATCATCATACAATTGAAGTGCCCTGTCCTGTTCTCCTATTGCTACCGCATCGATCATTTCAAAAATCCGTGATATGGTAAGCCCGGAACAGATGGCATCAATATCGTCATCCTCAATGGAATCCTTTTGCCCCACATAGGCAGTCAGTTTATCCAGCTCATTATTCAGCGTCTCCATATCCGTTCCCACCCGTTCCATCAGATGTTCTGCTGAACGGTTCGATATTGTTTTTCCCTGACGTTTCAGATATCCGGCAATCCATTGTTTCAGCATCGGTTCCGTCTGTGCCTGGCACTCTGTGATACAGCCCTTCTTTCCGACCCACTTATAGAGTTTACTGCGTTTATCGACTTCCCTCTCCACAAAGACCACATAAGTGGAATCCGGAAAATCCTCCAGATATTCTACCATGTCATTTGCTTTTTTGAAAAAGCCACTGTCCTGAACCACAATAAGGCGTTGTGCCGCCATAAAGGGAAGGATCTGCCCCACATCCGCTATGGCAGAGGGTTCTGCCTTATCGCCCTGAAACACCGTGCAGTTCATCTCATCTTCAGGCGCAGACAAACGCTCCATCAGGGATTTTTTGTAATATCTTACCATATACCGTTCCTCCCCATAGATCAGGTGGTACCGGGATAATGAATTCTTTTTCAGTTCTTCCTGCAGTTTCAGCATATCCTTCCCTCTCTTCCAAGGAACTGTCGATACTCCTATTCTAACAATTCCCTCACATAATGACAAGTTATTTATATGTACTGACTGTGATCTTCTCCCCATCTGTCACAGTTGTCACTGCCCCTCTCTCTATCGTACTGTATATGTCCGCACCCATGTTACGCAGCCGTTCCAGTGCGGCAGGTGCCGGATGCCCATATCGGTTGCCTTCCCCGGCAGAGATCACAGCAATCTCTGGTTTCAGTGCTGCCAGAAAATCTTCTCCGCTGGAACCTGCTGAACCATGATGTCCCACCTTCAGATAATCCACATCAGCGATCTGCCCTATAATCTCCTGTTCCCCTTCCTTCTCCAGGTCTCCCACAAAAAGTCCATCAAAATTTCCATACTGTAATTTAAGGACCAGGGAGTAATCATTCTCTGTGTGCCAGTCATACTCCTGAAAGGGGTGGAGACACCGGATATACAACTGCCCGATCTGAATCTGGTCTCCCTTTTTCATTTTATTTACTGTAACCCCGTTATCCTGGCAGAGCTGTTCCAGCTCCTGATAGTTCTCATCTGTCTTTCCTATGCCAGGCAGAACCACAGAGCCAATATCAAACCCCATATTGTTATGAGCCTGTACCAATTCTATGATCCCACTAGTGTGGTCGTGGTCAGAATGAGTGATAAAAACATAATCCAATCTTTGTATCCCATAATACTTTAAGTATCTGCTGATACGGTATTTTCCAATTTTTTTCACATCAGAACTTCCCCCGTCAATAAGGATTGTTTTATCCGCCAGCCGGATACAGACGCAGTCTCCCTGCCCTACATCCAGGTTCGTGATCTGCAGTTGCCCTTTCACAGGTATCTGGAAAACAAGTAAAAACACCGCTGCTACCAGAATCCCGCCCCTGACAGGCGCATCTTCTGTCCGATAATGGGAAAGCAGGATCCATATGCCAAGCAGCAGATAATATAAGAGCATCTGCCATATTGCCGGTCTGCCCACAATATAGGAAGCCACAGGAAGTTCCAGTATGATATTGCCAAGATAATGATAAAAAAGCAATATATAGTGTACGGTACCATATAAAAACCGGCCTGCTGCCAGGCTGAATGCCACCGCCAGGCTTCCTGCCACTGACATAAAAAGCAGCACGCTGACCAGAGGAAGTACCACCACATTTAACAGTACACTGTATGGATTTATCTCAAAATAGTAATAGAGAATGACTGGCATGGTCACGATCTGTATCCCCAGGCTGCCAAGAAACACCTGCCATATCCCTGGCTGATCCCTGTCCGTCTGCTGAAAATCCTGTACAAAGACAGCAATTCCAAACACTGTTCCATAGGACAGGAGAAAACCTGCCTGAAAGAGCACTGTAGGATGGACTAACAACTGGATCAATGCACTGAGCGCCAATGCACAGTAGAGATCATAACGCCTGCCGAGGAAACGTGCAGCGAGAAAGCAAAGCATCATCCATACCGCTCTTTGTGCCGATATGGAAAATCCGGTAAGTTCTCCATATAATAGAAGGAGAACCCCGGTTGTCAGTGCTGCAGGCCGCATAGGCATCACATAACGGCGGAGAAGAAAAAATAATCCTGAACCGATAAAAGAGAGATGAAGTCCTGATATGGCAAGAATATGTGCAATCCCATTTTCCTGATATAACGTCTGTATCTCCTCAGACAGTGCGCATTTTTCACCAAGCACCATGGCAGCCACTACCCCCGCCTCATCCGATGGCAGACAGGTCATGATACTGTTATAAAGGGAAGTTCTTATGTCACAGAGCCATTGTTCCGTTTTCTCGCAGGCATCATTTTCAATGGTGACAGACTGCGCAAAAAAACGGTATGAGATTCCCTGATCATGATAATACCGGTATTCATCGAACTGTCCTGGGTTGCCGGGATGTGAAAAAGAATAGATCTTCCCTGTTACTGACAGAATATTTCCTATCTTAATATCTTTTAATATCCCCTCGCCGGATTCTGCATAAAGCTTTATGCGGCTGCACAACGGAACTCCCTCTTCCATTACGTCACAGACAACAAGGGAAATGAACTCTCCCTGCCCGCTTATCTCCTCTGCCTGGCACTGTATTGTCTTCTGCTCCCCCTGGTAGTTCTCTCCGTCATCTTTTTCAAGAGTTCCCCTGAATACCAGGATCAAAAAAATCACCGTCCCCAGCACCACACATAAAGGACGTTTGTTCACTTACACCTCCTTCTGGTCTTCTATGGATTGACCCATATTGAAGTGCCTCCGAATACAAGATCCAGCTTTCTTTCATAGGGCGTGTTGAAATTTTCCGTTTCTCCGTATTTTTCCCACTGCTCACCATCAATGGTAAACTGGACCTTACTTACATTAGAGAGTTCGCAGAGGGTGTTTACAATAGAATATACTGTCACATCACTTTTTACTTCCGGAATCAGATCCATAAACTCACTGCTGAGATCTACATAACAGATATTATCGCGGATGGCCACACTATTTATCTTTGTACCGGATGGAATGGTCTTAATCAGATCCTCTTGTTCAAGACCAGCCAGAGATTCTATTTTTTGCGGTCCATCTATCAGTTTCTCCAGCAGCAACTGTGCTAAAGGTTCCGCAGCACTATAAGTAACTTCAAGAGAAACTTCCATCAGCCCATCTCCCTCTTTTTGTGAAAAATAAAGTGTTACCTGTTTATTCTGTTCCTTAAATTCCGGACTCAGTTCGTCCATGAAGGTATCTTTTTCCATCAGTCCCACCACATTTCCCGACAAGGTCAGCGGCTGGTCCTCTACATAGAATTCTACAAGGTCAACAGCCGGGATTTGACACAATGTCTTTACTATCGCTGCCCTTGCCAGGATCTCTTCAAACCCTGATTTGTTATTATAGGCTGCGGTGAAATAGATGGATAGCTGTGTTTCCTTGATCATAAAATCACTGATCTCCACGTCCGGCTGAATCGGATTCTGATAACGCCCTTTTTCACCGTTTGTCTGGAGCTTTGCCAGAAGCAGTTGGATCGTATCTACTGTATTCTGCTGTTCTGCCTCTATCTCATATTCCTCTGACACAAGCCCTGTCCCATCTTTATCAATGTAATAAATCTGAAAAAGCTGCGTTCCATCATTCTCTGCATCACCACAGGCAGACAGGAGCATAAGAAGAGACAGCATGAGAAAAAAACAGGTTCTTACCCTGATCTTATCCAGCTTGTTTTTTTTCATTCCATCAGCCTCCTATTCCAGATAGATAAGCGGGATGCGTACATTAAATGTGGTTCCCTGCTGCTCCTCACTGTGAACCCGGATGGATCCGCGGTGAAGCAGAATGGCACTGCGGGTAATGGCAAGTCCCAGGCCATTCCCTCCTGTCTCCCGCGATCTCGCCTTATCCACACGGTAGAACCGCTCAAAGATATTTTCCTGCAGGTCTTCCGGAATACCGACACCGGAATCCGATACTTTCAGATAGAAAAATTTATGGTCTGCATTCAATGAAACCCTTACCCATCCATCATCATAGTTGTACTTTATCGCATTTTCAATCAGGTTGCGCACTGCCATCCCCATCTTGACCTCATCCATCTGTGCTTTTACAGGACGTACACTTTCAAATATAATATCAATATTCCTCTTTTCTGCAATAGGACGCAGTTGTTTCAAAATACTCTCCACGAACTCATTTACATTCACCTCAGTCACAGAGATAGCGGCTGCATTTTTATCCATGCGCACAAGTGACAGAAGATCGTTGATGATCTGGTTCATGCGCTCCAGTTCCTGATTGATATCCACCATGAACTCCTGATATAGTTCTACTGGAAGCCCCTCTTGGCCAACCAGGGACTCTGCCAGTACTTTCACGGAAGTAATGGGTGTTTTTAATTCATGTGATACATTGGATACAAATTCCTGCCGGGCGTCCTCCAGATTCTGGAGGTCACTGAGCATAAGGTTAAAGCTTTCCGTGAGCTGTTCTTCCTCCACATAACTGTGAAGGTCCATTGTCTCATTAAAATCTCCCTGTGTGATCTGGGTAATGGAACCGGCAACCTCTTTGATGGGTTTTACAATCTGTCCGGAATATAAGACAGAAGTGACAATGACAATAACCCCCAGTAAAAGCATCATCGTCAGGGAAATCGTCTGAATGCTCTGATACATCCTGTTCACACTGGTTAAAGAAAAATCCATGACAACTGCCCCATTGACGGATTGTTTATCTGAACTAAAGATAGGCAGGATAATCTGGACATCATCTTTCGATTTATTGACAGCCCGGTTCGTCTTGCCCTGCATGCATTGAATAATATCTTTGATGAGGACCGTACGCCCCTCTTCCAGGTTATAAGTATCCCGCAGGACAGTCAGATTCGAATCTACAATGAGAATCCTCCCATCATAGATATCTGAAACCTGGGTAAGTTCTGAATCCAGTTCCGACGAACCGCTATTAGAAAAAAATGCGGATGACACAACAAGATTAGACAAGATTGTCCCTCTTGCCTGCAATTCTGTTATTCTCTGTGAGACAGCACGGGAGCGGTATGTGTTCATGAAAATAAGTGTAAAGACCATGAGTGGAACAATTCCTGTCAGGATCAATACACATAAACTCTGTACACGAAGGCTCTTCACCTGTTTGATCTTATTCCTTATTTGCAAAGTAATAACCAACACCCCATTTTGTATGTATATATTTGGGTTCTCTCGGATTTGATTCTATTTTTTCACGAAGCCTCCGGACATGGACATCCACGGTCCGGACATCTCCCGGATAATCTGCCCCCCACACCTGATGAAGAAGATCGATCCGTCCATATACTTTATTGGGATGGTTGGTCAAAAACTCCAACAGATCAAATTCTTTTGTCGTCAGATTGATCTCCTGATCATTTAGAAATACCCGCCTGCCCTCTTTGTCAATCCGCATCTGTCCATAGAAAACCGAACTCTGATCCAACACTTCTTCTTTGTGGGACTGCTTTGAGCTGCGGCGGATGATCGCCTTGATCCTTGCTTTCACTTCCAGTATGTTAAAAGGCTTTGTAATATAATCATCGGCGCCATACTCCAGACCAAGGATCTTATCCATGTCATCTCCCTTTGCCGTCAGCATAATGATAGGAACATCTGAAAAATCCCGAATCTGCTGGCATACCTCAAATCCTGACATCTTCGGCAGCATGACATCCAGAAGAATGACATCATATTGATTGTTATGTGCCGCCTCCAGGGCCGCTTCTCCGTCATACGCAACATCTACATGCATTCCATCCTGTTCCAGACTGAAGCGAATTCCTTTTACAATCAATTTTTCATCATCCACTACTAATACTTTCTTTGCCATAATCTGCCTCCACCTTCATGAAACCATGATATAATCTTTAATTTTATTGAATACCCCTTCTTTGATCCCAGAGATATTCATAATATCATCAATCCTTTTGAATAATCCATTTGTCTCTCTGTAAGATATGATCTGAGACGCCTTAGATTCCCCTATTCCGTTCAGTTTCATAAGTTCTTCGCGGGAAGCGGTATTGATATTTACCTTTCCCTCTGATATAGTACCCTGAACTTCTTTCTCTTTCGCCGATTTCTCCTTTTTCTTAGAAGGGATCAAGATCTGGCTGCCATCCGCCACCCTTTCGGCCAGATTTACCGCAGAATGGTCTGCCTTCTTTGTAAATCCACCTGCATCCTCCACAACTTCTGTAAGGCGTGGCGGCGAAGAAAAAGTGTATACGCCTGGTTTCTTTACTTCTCCACATATATGGATATATACTGCGTTATCTTCCTGGCTGGCCGCAGATATTCCCTCTGTCGCCTCCGGGTCCGACGTGCCAATATCTTCCGTATCTGCAAACCGTTCCGTGGCTACTTCGCCAGAATCTGTCCTGTAATTGGCAGCAATATAAATAATTCCACATATCAAAACGGCGATCACGCCAATCACCACTTTGAAATTATTCTTTTTGCCCATATCGTACTCTCCTTATTTGGTCGGAAAAGGAAACACGATGTACAAAATCATTTTACCAACAAAGTGAAAAATTTACAACAGTAAATTTAAAGAAGTTGCCGGCTGAACTATTTCCACTTAAATGTGACGATCCCCGCAATGATAATGACAATACCGATGCATTTGCGCCATTCAAAAGGCTGTCTGTCAAGTCCGAACATCCCAAAAAGCTCCAGTATATATGAGACAAGAAGCTGTGTTGCCACGATGAACATGGCAGACCTTGCCGGTCCTACTGCATCCACACTGAAGATCACCGTATAGGTGATAAATGCACCAATGGCTCCGCCAAGTAACATATATTTGGGCGAAACCTGGAACAGGCTTCCCACTGTGCCGTCTTTCCCTGTGACAAACCATGCTGCGATACAGACCACTAACGCCGTCAGTTGGACAAAGGAAGCCGACAGCCAGATACTGGTCTGTTTTGTCACTTCTGTGTTAAATACACCCTGTACGCTCATCAGTGCTCCAGATATCGCTGCTACTAAAATTCCCCACATAAAAAACACCTCTTTCTACATGTTTACTGTTGTATTAGTATCATCCAGAAATCAGTGTTTTATACAAAATAAGATGTCTTTAAAGAATCTCATCCAATATTTTTATCATCTCATCTATATGCTCTTTTCTGATCACAAGAGGAGGGACAAAACGGATCACATTAGCTCCGGCACTCATAAAGATCACTCCCTTGTCCAACGCTTTTAATACATATGGTCCGGCGGGCCCGGTCAGCTCCAGCCCCCGCATAAGGCCAAGCCCCCGTGTCTCCTTCGCGATCTCTTTTTTGTCCACGATCTTTTGAAGCTGTTCTCCCAGATAAGCTCCCACTTCTTCCACATGTTTTACGAGATCCCTTTCCCGGAAAATATCGAGTGTCGCCGCCACCGCTGCTGCTGCCAGCGGGTTGCCCCCAAAAGTCGTTCCATGATCCCCTGGGACCAATGCCTCTGCAACACCTGATGTCGTCGCAAAAGCACCGACAGTCATGCCATTTCCAATTCCCTTTGCCATAGTCACGATATCTGGCTGGATTCCATAATGCTGATAGGCAAACATCTTACCAGAACGCCCCATGCCACACTGGATTTCATCACAGATCATCATGATATCATGCTCATCACACAATGCACGTATCCCCTGCAGGAACTCCTTCTCTGCCGGATAGATACCGCCTTCACCCTGAACTGCCTCAACAATGATGGCATAGGTCTTGTCTGTAATCTTTTCCCTCACACTGTCCAGGTCATTGTACTCTGCAAAGCTGACTCCTCCGATCATCGGCTCAAAGGGTTCACGGTACCGTTTCGTCCCTGTGACAGAAAGCGCTCCCATGCTCCTGCCATGAAATGCCTTATCCATGGAAATGATCTCGTGGTGTTCTTCATGTCCCCTCATAATGGCATACTTACGCGCCAACTTTAATGCTCCCTCATTCGCCTCGCCGCCGCTGTTTGCCATAAATACTTTGTCCATGCCGGACGCCTCTGCCAGTCCCTTTGCTGCCATTATCAGAGGCTCGGAATAAAAATAATTGGAAAAATGGATCCCTTTGTCGATCTGGTCTTTCAGCGCAGCCTTATAGGCCTCATCACTGTAACCCAGCGCACAGACTGCAATCCCGCCTCCAAAATCAAGATATTTCTTTCCTTCCACATCATACAGATATACATCCTCTCCATGATCCAGCACAACAGGATACCGGTTATAAGAATGGATCAGATACTTCTCTGCCTCGTCTATTTTTTTCTGCATCATACTTACCTCTCTTCTTATCAGTACTTACCTTTCATGTGGATACAGGTTTACCTGATCTCCTATGATCGCTGTCCCGATACCCTTCTTCGTATAAAACTCCAGGAGAAGGCAATGTTCCTGCCGCCCATCCAGAATATGGACACGGCTCACGCCCTGTTCTACAGCCTCGATACAATTGCGGATCTTCGGGATCATTCCCCCACCGATGGTACCGTCTTTGATGAGATGTTTCGCTTCATGGACAGGAAGTACAGAGATCAGAGTATCCGGATCATCCGGGTTCATGCATACACCATCAATATCTGTCATAAAAGCCAGTTTTTCCGCATGAATGGATTTTGCAATGGCACTGGCGGCATCATCCGCGTTGATATTGTATGCCTGAAATTCCTCATCCATGCCAATGGGTGCAATAATGGGAACGAAATCATTTTCAATCAGGGTATCAATCAACCCGGAGTCCACTGATTCCACCTCTCCGACAAACCCAATATCCTGTCCCTTCACCGTCTTTCTGCGGCAGATCATCGTAGCGCCGTCTTTTCCACTGATGCCAGCCGCCTTCACTCCCAGCTTTTCCATCATCTGGACCAGATGCTTATTAACCTTGCTCAATACCATCTCAGCCACTTCCATTGTCTCGGTGTCCGTGACACGAAGCCCTTCTACAAACTTGCTTTCCTTGCCCATGTAACCAAGCCATTTACTGATCTCCTTACCACCGCCATGGACAATGATAGGCTGCATGCCGACAAGTTTTAAGAGGGCAACATCTTTAATCACAGATTCCTGAAGCTTTTCATCCAGCATGGCGCTTCCGCCATATTTTACCACTACTTTCTTTCCATTAAAATCCCTTATGTATGGCAGTGCCTCGATCAGCGTCTCTGCCTTTAACATGATATCATCTAATTGCTGCTGTTCCATTTTTCCCTCCTGATCACTCTATAACTGTTATCTTAGCCTGACGGCGCTAACTTCTATAATCTCCATTAATCTTCACATAATCATAAGTCAGGTCACAGCCCCATGCAGTGGCAGCACAGTTCCCTTCCTTCATGTCACAGATCACCGTTACTTTCTCTTTACTGAGAAGTTCTGTTGCGGTCTCTTCCCTGTAATCTGTTGCCACACCATCTTTCACCAGCACAAGCGAGCTGTCTCCCGCTTCCAGTGTCAGGTCAATGGCCTCCGGATCAAACTCTGCACCTGAATATCCCAGGGCACACAGAATCCGTCCCCAATTTGCATCACTGCCATAGACTGCCGTCTTCACAAGGTTTGAGGTAATAACCGATTTACTTAATATCTTAGCCTTTTCTTCTGTCTCACAGCCAGTTACTTTCACTTCCAGTAACTTTGTGGCACCCTCGCCATCGGCCGCCATCTTCTTTGCCAGTTCTGTGGAAACATAGAACAGCGCCGCCCTGAAGTCCTCATATGCCTTTGTGCCCTTCTTTACCATCACACCAGATTCTCCATTTGCCAGTACCAGGTAGGTGTCATTTGTGGAGGTATCCCGGTCTACTGAGATCATATTAAAACTGTCGGACACAGCTTCGCTTACCAGTTCCTGCAGATCTTCTTTTGAAATGGCGGCATCTGTCGTTGTCACACTGAGCATCGTCGCCATATTGGGGTGGATCATACCAGAACCCTTACTCATGCCACCTACTGTAACCATAACACCATCTACATCAAAACTCACTGCTGCCTCTTTCGGTACAGTATCTGTCGTCATGATCGCTTTTGCTGCCGCTGCCGCTGCCGCCCTGCTCCCGGAAAGCTCTTCTTTCAGAAGGGCGGCTCCTTTCTGCAATGGTTCCAGGGGAAGCTGCATACCGATCACCCCAGTTGAGGCAGTCAAAACTTCTTCCTTTTCTACCTGAAGCTGGTCTGCCACTGCTGCAGCCATTGCCACATTCAGCCTCTTTCCCTCTTCTCCTGTACAGGCATTGGCAATCCCACTGTTCAATACCACAGCATGGACCAGGTCTCCCTTTGCCACGATCTCCTTATCCCATAAAACAGGGGCTGCTTTCACTACATTTGTCGTGAAAGTACCCGCGCAGACAGCAGGGGTTTTTGTGTAGACCAGAGCCATATCTGCCCGTCCCTGATATTTGATCCCTGCTGTCGCTGCCGCTGCCTCAAATCCTTTCGCTGCGGTAACACCGCCTTCTATCTGTTTCAACTTAAACCTCTCCTTCCTTTTAATATGTAAGTCCGCTTTGCTAGGGAACAAGGGGAACAAAGCGGAGTCCCTCTGCCTCATCCAGACCGAACATCAGATTCATGTTCTGAACTGCCTGTCCGGCAGCGCCCTTCGTAATATTATCCATTGCTCCCATCATGATCACGCGCCCTGTCCGTTCATCCACCTTTACATTAACGTCAACAAAATTGCTCCCCTCAACCCATTTGGTCTCCGGACAGACACCTTCCTCCAGAACACGCACAAAATATTCCTCTCTATATGCATCCTCATATGCCTTCCGGATCTGTTCCGGTGTAGTGCCCTCTTTATATTTTGCATAAGCCGTGATCAGGATACCGCGGTTCATTGGGATCAGGTGAGGGGTAAAGTTCAGTACCACATTCTGTCCGCTGGCATACGATAACTGCTCCTCAATCTCCGGTGTATGGCGGTGGGTTGATACTCCGTATGCCTTGATATTTTCATTGACCTCACAGTACAGATTCGGAACTTTCGTTCCTCTCCCGGCACCAGATGTCCCGGATTTTGCATCAATGATCAGGGTATCCATATCAATCAGTCCTTCTTTCGCCAGCGGATATATGGATAAGGTCGAACAGGTAGGATAACAGCCCGGATTGGCGATAAGCCTTGCCTTCTTCACCTGCTCTCTGTTGATCTCACAGAGACCATATACAGCCTCTTTGATAAGCTGCGGGCTCTTATGTTGTATTCCATACCATTTTTCATAAGTGGCGACATTCTTAATCCGGTAATCTGCACTGAGGTCAATAACTTTTGCATTCTGTAAGATCTTTTCATTCAGTACTCCCGCAAGATACCCCTGCGGTGTCGCTGTAAAGATCACATCTGCCTCTTCTGAGAGAGCCAGCAGATCATCTCCTTTGCATATATCTTCCACAATCTGAAAAACATTGCCAAATACGGAACTGAACTTCTGGTCCACATAACTCCGGGAACCATACCAAACGATCTCTGCTTCTCTATGCTGCAGGAGAAGACGCACCAGTTCCTGTCCGGCATATCCTGTCGCACCAATAATACCTGCCTTTATCATAAAACTCCTCCATTCAAATATGCATACTTTCTGAATATTTATGCATGATATTCATAAACTTTGTTCATTATACTCCTTTTCCTTAAATTATGCAACACTATAACATAATTTTTAGAAAAAACCCCATTTAAGTCTGAATTCCCTCTTGCATATTATGCAGTTCTGTTGTATATTAAACAAGGACATTGTTTCGATATTATCTATTTGGAGGTCTTTATTATGAAAGAAAAGGTTATCTTAGCTTACTCCGGCGGTCTGGATACGACAGCGATCATTCCATGGCTGAAGGAAAATTTTGATTATGAAGTGATCTGTGTCTGCATCGATTGTGGGCAGGGCGAGGAGCTTGACGGTCTGGAAGAGAGAGCAAAATTCTGTGGTGCTTCTAAATTATACATCGAAGATGTAGTGGACGAGTTCTGTGATGAATATGTACTTCCTTGTGTACAGGCACATGCAGTATATGAAAATAAATATCTGCTCGGTACATCCATGGCACGTCCAGTCATTGCAAAACGTCTTGTGGAGATTGCACGCAAAGAAGGCGCCTCTGCGATCTGCCACGGTGCCACCGGAAAGGGAAATGACCAGATCCGTTTTGAACTCGGCATCAAGGCACTTGCTCCAGACCTGAAGATCATTGCAGCATGGAGAAGTGATAAATGGACACTGGATTCCCGTGAGTCTGAAATTGAATACTGTAAAGCACATGGTATCGATCTTCCGTTTTCTGCTGACAGCAGCTACAGCCGTGACCGCAACCTGTGGCATATCAGCCACGAGGGACTGGAACTGGAAGAGCCGGCAAATGAGCCAAACTTTGACCACCTCCTTGTACTTGGCACCACACCGGAGAAAGCGCCAGAAGAAGGTGAATATGTCACCATGACATTTGAAGCCGGCGTACCAAAGAGTGTCAATGGCAAAGAAATGAAACTGTCTGATATCATCCGTACATTAAATGAACTGGGCGGCAAACATGGAATCGGTATCGTCGATATCGTAGAAAACCGTGTGGTAGGCATGAAATCCCGTGGTGTCTATGAAACTCCCGGCGGTACGATCCTGTATGAGGCCCACCAGCAGTTAGAGGAACTGATCCTTGACCGTGATACCACCACTGTAAAACTGGATATGGGAAATAAACTGGCTCAGATCTGTTATGAGGGCAAATGGTTCTCACCTCTCCGTGAGGCGGTACAGGCATTTATTGAGTCCACACAGAAATATGTGACTGGTGAAGTAAAGTTCAAACTCTATAAAGGAAACATCATTAAGGCAGGGACAACTTCTCCATATAGCCTGTATAATGAAAGTATTGCTTCCTTTACAACAGGTGATCTCTATGATCATCATGATGCAGAAGGGTTCATCAATCTCTTTGGACTGTCCACGAAGGTCCGTGCTATGAAGATGGCTGAGGCAGAGAAGAACTGAACCGCCATCTAACCTCACAAGCGGAACAATTAAAAAATCTGCGCATCGGCTCTTTCCGATACGCAGATTTTTTTGCTCACAATATCTGGTTCAGGCTGTTCTTTATCTCTCAGTCTTTCATAGCTGATTTAAGTTCTACATACTGTGTCTCCTGCATATAATCAAAGTCAATACGAAGAAACATCTTATCGGTCATATCCTCATCCACCAGATAAGCAAAATGATAGGTCCGCTCTTCTCCTTTCCTCATTTCTTTAATACGGAACCCTTTTCCGCCTTCTGTTTCCCTAAAATAACAAGGAGCAAAATCCATCAAAGTAGTCGCTATCTTTTCCGGGCGGTTGTACTGGTCATACAGATCTGTATCATAATATTTTCCCCCTTCTTTCTCAAGGAATTTAATATCAGGCAGATCAAAAAGCTCTTTATCCTTATTCGCCTTCACCTTCATTGTGACATATACCATCTTGAGCTGTACTTTTTCTGACCCTGATACAGTCTGCCCTGGTTTGGACACACCGTCCCCCTCTGTGATGGCCTCACGGATATATGACTGCAGGTTACCTTTTTTATCCCATAATACAACTCCAGCAGGAATCAGGCTGTTATCTATTTTTGTTCTGTCCATATCCTTTATTTTGGATGAAACTGCCACATCTGTCACCTGATAGGTAAATCCCGAATCTTTATCTTCCAGCTTCTCTCCCACCATCTTTACCTGGCCTGTGATTTCTTGCTTTGTATTATCCGCATCTAAGTGGTCGGAATGTCCTCTATAATAAAGACTAAGATATTGATAGCGGCATGCCCTTGATTTGCTGCACTCTGTCACCTTTGTTTTCTCTGCCAGGGCAATAAGGCTTTCCTCTCCCAATCCCTGCATGCCACAAAAATTGATGATATATCCGTATTCTTCATAAAATACATATACATTGATCATATAATCCGTATCCTTTTCTGGATTATACTGTGATCCCTGCACACCAGCAGACTGACAGAGAAAGGCTTTGTGGCCATTTACCATAATCTCTTTCATATGTGCCTGATCATATAGCTTCAGGACAGAATCCCCTTCCTGATCCATGTAGATCACATCATAATAAAAGTTCTTTCCAGCATCATAACCATCTTTATGGGAGAAAGAATAATTTCCATCTTTCCCCTCCTCAATTTTCTCCTGGTGTTCCGTGACCTTTCCCTCTTCATCCTGAACATAATAAACATTTTTATCTTCTGTATAATCCTTTCCAAAATCGGTTTCTACCCGGATATATTTCATATTCTCTTTTGAGAGAACTTCCTCCTGTGCTGCAGCGGTCTCTACTGCCTCTGGTTTCTCCAGATTTATTTCTGCCAGATAGTTTTCTTTATTAATATTTACACTAAAATACCGGGAAAGTTTCTGGGCGGCGTAAACCCCAGTCGGAATAACCAAGGCAAGGCCAAGACATGCAGCAAGTCCTGCTTTCCATCCAAATGTAAATTTCTTTCTATCTGAACCTTCTTCTCCTCTCCTGCCTGTCCTTATGCTCTTTTCAGGCACTGCCGAATCCAAAATATCTCTTCGGATCTGTTCCTTTGAATTCTCCGGCATCCTGATCTGTGAATATGAATCCTTTATTTTATTTTCCATACTTACCTCCGTTCATATGCTCTTTTCACGCACAATTTCATCTATGACAACTCCTGTCTTAATAATTTCCTTGCCTTCTGCAGATAAGTCCGTATCGTGGAATCCGGTTTGTGAAGCAGATGGGCTATTTCCCTGCTGTCATATCCCTCATAGTAATATAGATAGACTGATGTTTTATATTTCTCAGGGAGCCTCATCACCAGCTCCATCATCTCATCCACCATAACCTTTTCTTCACCGACTATATCTTTATAATCCTTCAGATCCTTTCTCTTTCTCCATTGCTGTTTTAAAAGATCCTTACATTGATTTGAAGCTGTTACAATGAGCCATGCCTTTCTGTGCTCCATGCTTTCAAATTTCCTGTCCGTATAGAAATATTTCAAAAATGTTTCCTGCACAGCATCTTCTGCATCCATCTGGTTTTTCATAAAGGAATAGCAGAGACGGAAAATGTCATCAACAAACTTTTCATACACTTTTGTAAATTCCTGTTCCTTGCCGGTACCTGACAATTCTTGTTCCATGTTTTCCCTCCTTTCACTATAGATACGATCCAGACTGGGCATGTGTCGAATTATTCAAAAAAAATCCATCCAGAACTCATAAAAATATGATATCCGGATGGATGTTTCTATTAAAATACTTTGTCTTTTTATCGTTCCGTAATCTCCCCCACATCATACGGCGTACTCTGGTAGACGTAATAATTGAGCCAATTGCTGTAGAATAATTGTCCTGCAGACCGCCATCTCACCACTGGCTCCTTCTCAGGATCATCTTCCGGGAAATAATTGACCGGCAAGTGGGGATTTATCCCCTTATCCAAATCGCGGAAATATTCTTTGCTTAGAGTATCTGCATCATATTCTGGATGACAGGTCATGAAAAACTGGCTGCTGTCCTTTGTCTTCAGCATGGTAACTCCTGCAGCATCCGACACAGCGAGCAGTTCCAGTTCTGGTACTTTCTCCACATCTTCCCGCTTAACCGTCATGGCACGGGATTGCGGCGCATAAAAAATATCATCAAATCCACGGAACAGCGGCGAATTTTTCTTCAATATATAATGCTCATATACACCAGACAGCTTCTCCGAAAGATCAACTTTGTTGATGCCATAGTGATAATACAATCCCGCATATACCCCCCAGCACATATGAAGGGTACAATGGACATGGGTCTTACTCCATTTCATAATCTCACACAGCTCCGGCCAGTAATCCACATCTTCAAAGGCTGTGTAATCAAGAGGCGCACCGGTAATGATCATACCGTCGAATTTTCTGTCCTTTATATCATCAAATACATGATAAAACGTATCCAGGTGGCTGGGTTCCACATGTCTTGGCTGATAGCTTGCCGTCTGGAGAAATTCCACATCCACCTGGAGAGGGGTATTGGACAGCTTACGCAGAAGCTGTGTCTCTGTCTCAATCTTAGTAGGCATCAGATTCAGCACCAATACATGCAGGGGACGGATGTCCTGATGCATTGCCCGGTACTCTGTCATAACAAATATGTTCTCATTCTCCAGTGTCTTCTGTGCAGGAAGGGAATCCTTTATCTTAATCGGCATATCTACCACTCCTTATATTTTCATTTTACAGATATCATCCTAACATAAAAGCCATTGTTATGCAAGCTGTCACCTTTATATGATCCCACGGCCATGTACCACTTCCGCCATTGTCTCCAGAAGAAGCGGTACATCAAGGGGTTTGGTGAGATGGGCATCCATACCACACCGGATAGACATCTGTTCGTCACTCTCAAAAGCATCTGCTGATAAAGCCAGAATCGGGATCTGTGCTAATTCCGGATCTTCCAGCCTGCGGATCTCCTTTGTCGCCTCCCAGCCATCCATGACAGGCATTTGAATATCCATTAAAACCAAAATATAATCGCCAGGATCCGATTGACGGATCCGTTCCACTGCTTTTTCCCCATCCCCGACAGATTCCAGATGGAACCCAAGCCCCTGAAGGATTTCCGTTTCAATCTCTACATTTATTTCATTATCTTCAACAAGAAAAATAGTTTTGCTCATAATATAGTCCAAAACCGAATCCATATCAGCAGTTGCAGCTAATGGCTGGTTTTGTACCCTGAGACGAAGTGTCACGATAAAGGAAGTTCCTTTTCCAGGCGTACTGTCCACCTCTATATTTCCATCCATCATCTCCACATTATGTTTCACAATAGTAAGTCCCAGCCCTGTGCCGTGGACACCACTATAGGTCGTATTATTCTCCCTTGCGAATGGCTCAAAAATATGCCGGAGAAATTCTTCACTGATACCGATTCCTGTATCTTTTACTATAAACCGATAAACTGCATATTGGCTGACCTGTTTCTCAACTTCCCTGACAGTAATGTCAACATGCCCTCCTGGATTTGTGTATGTAACAGCATTGCCTGCCAGATGATAAAAGATCTGCCGGATCTTTTCCTTATCCCCATATACATCATCATGTTCTAATGCATCCATATTCAGGGTAAACAAAATATCTTTTTTAGAAGCCTGTATCTGCAGATGCCTGAACACATCCATAACGATATCATTCAGGTTACACTCTGTCTCTGTGATATGGGTATCATTTGCCTCTGTCCAGGAAATCTCCAATACCTTATCAATTAGCTCCAGAAACTGCTTTCCGGATTCCTCAATTTTATCCAGATAGTTTTGAACAGCAGTCCTATTATTGACATTCTTTTTTGCCAGTGTTGTATAACCAAAAATAGCATTCAGGGGCGTCCGCATATCATGTGACATATTGGAAAGAAATGTATTTTTGGCAACCATGGCCAGATTGGCATTGTTGAGTGCCTCCTCCAGCATCTGCTTCTGTTCCATCTCCCGCTGGATCTCTTCATCCACCCTCCGGTATCCCATTACAATCTGGGAAACCTCATCCCCATTGCCGACGTTTACGATACGGAGCTGCAGATACTGAACCTCTCCCTGATACAGTATCCGGTAATTCATATAATAAGTTTTATCTTCTGTTAATTTATCTTTGATATACCTGGGTGAAGTCCCCTTTAATACCAGCTCATGATCCTCTGGATGGACCCATGCTTTCACATAATCTTCTGCATACCAAATATAAGAACGTTTCTGATATTTCTTTTCAAACTGAACTTCCGTTCGAGAGCTCAGACGGTACGGAAGGATCTGGTCTGCCTTTAGATCCGCATATAAAATGGAATCATAGTTCACACTGAGCCCCTTGATCACTTCAAGCCGGCGCAGATGCTCCTGGTTGATAAGTTTTCTCTCCTGGTCATACTCTTCGATCAGTTTCTGCATTTTCTGTTCTTTTTTCTTCTTCTCCCGCATCCAGTTAGCTTTCTCTTCCAGCAGGCGTTTTCTTTTTTCCGTCGCATCACCGATAAATACATAAAAGATATTGCCAACCGAATCACTATGGATATAATGTCCATAATCATCTACCCAGCGTATCGAACCGTCCTTTCTTAAAATGCGGTATTCCACATAATCCAGATCGTATTGACTGTCTGCGATCTGTTCACAGATGCTCTTTTCGATGGCATCAAGATCTTCCGGGTGAACCACTCCCTGAAAAGAATTGCCTGTGATCTCGCGGAATTCCGCCATCGTATCACACTGAAATATTCGCAGGAGTGCTTTATTGGCATAGATTATCTCTTCCCTATCATCGGCATGGTAAATTAAAAATCCACCTGGCATTTCATCCATAAAACAGATTACTTCATATGCCATCTGTATCTCCTGTGAACTCTCCAATATATCTACCTTGTCGTCTTTTTCTGCCTTCTTCATCAGTTGGTCAAGATCAATATGATTCTGATCCAGTGTTTGTAATAATGTCAGCATGTATTCTATCAGGCCATACTCTGTTGTGTGTTTTTTCATTTTAACCTCCATCTGTGCCTGTCTGATTAGCTCAACGGCGCCAATTTGAACCCGCCGTTGAGCTAGAACATTTTCCCTTGGAAAGCCTGATAAAATAGTACCATAAAACACTTAATCTGTCACCATCTATGTGAAATCTTTTTCATCCCATGGCGCCTGACATAATGCAGACCCCTTTTGCCCCGTGGTCTGTCACCAATCTTTCATTTGCCTGACAGATCCCTCCAATTCCATAGACAGGAATCGGCACACTATCGCATATTTCCTTTAGAAACGGAAGGCCGCGGGATGGGAGGCCTGGCTTACACGAAGTGGGAAAGATATGGCCTGCCGTGATATAGGATGCCCCCAAACGCAGTGCCTCTTCTGCCTGCTCCATCGAATGGGCGGAAGTGCCCAGTTCTGTGAAGAAAGATTTCTCCTCCTCTGTCAGGGTGCGAAACAGCGGCAGCGGCAGATGGATCATTGTATGCCCACACTCCCTTGCTGCCTGATAAAAACTATGAAAAATGCATTTCTTACCATTGTTCTGGCAGATTGCCAGTACCTCCTTTGCAAGAATATAATAGTCCCCCTCTGTCATATCCTTCTCCCGAAGAAGGATGGCATCATAATATGTATCCTCTGCCAGCCTGCGGATACGCGTGAGAAAATCCTCCTGGCACAGATGGCGGTTCGTTACCGCAATCCTATACATAGATATAATCACTCATAACAGGCTGCATACCATGGGAGAGAATATCATCATATACTTCCTGCACATTCCTTGTATCATCAATTTCAAACTGCTCATCCCCCAGTTCTTCTCCACTGTGCCCACCTATCCCAACATCTACACCTGCTGAGATTTTCGTTGCCGCAATCTGGATCAGATTATCACGCACACGCTGGCATTCCCTTGTCGAAATAGTGATGGAGGCGAAGGGAAGGAGGAGACGGTAGGCACAGACTACCTGCAGAAGCTGTGCTTCCTGCACATCCATAGGATTGATCTGGTCATTATTGATAATGGGGCGCAGACGGGGGCAGGAGAAGGCAATCTCCGCATGAGGATATTTCTTCTGCAGCAGATAAGCATGTGTTCCTGTGGCAAAGGCATCCCTGCGGAAATCATCCAGTCCCAGCAGGGCACCAAACCCTACTCCTCTCATGCCTCCTCTCAGGGCACGCTCCTGCGCATTGATGCGATAAGGGAAAATACGTTTCCTGCCAGCCAGATGAAGTGTCTCATATTTATCTGAGTTATATGTCTCCTGAAATACTGTGACATAATCTGCCCCACACTTATGCCAGTAATGATAATCTTCCGAATTTGCCGGATATACCTCAAGACCGATAACCCTGAAATACTTCCTGGCGATCTTACATGCCTCTCCAATATATTTAACATCGGACATCTTCGGGCTCTCCCCTGTCAGAATCAAGATCTCCTGCAGGCCACTTTTGCTGATCTCTTTCATCTCCCGTTCAATTCCTTCCAGATCGAGTTTGGCACGGCGGATCTTATTGTGGCAGTTAAACCCACAATAAATACAATAATTGTCACAATAATTGGCTATGTACAAGGGGGTAAACATCATTACCGAATTGCCAAAATGTTTTCTTGTCTCCTTCTGCGCCATCTGTGCCATCTCTTCCAGAAAAGGCAGTGCTGCCGGAGACAAAAGAGCTCCCAAATCATCTGGTGTCCGGTTGTCATGATAGATGGCACGCTGCACATCTGCCGTCGTATAGCAGTTATAATCATAACCTTCCATTGCCGCTATGACTTGTCCTGCAATATCAGATTCCAATACTTCCATCCCTGCCAGATACGTCATATGATCAATGCGGTTCTCCTTCATGTCCTCACGGACGGATTCACTAATGATACTTTCGTTTATTTTCGTTTCCACTTACCTGACCTCCCCGTTTTGTGAGGACTGTATAAAGCCAGTCAGCGGAGACGAAGCACTGCCACCACGCTCCAGAACTCTGCCAGTCCCGGCAAGATATGCCTTTCTTCCTGCTTCGATGGCAAACTTAAATGCCTCTGCCATAGCTGGGATATCCCCTGCTGTGGCAATCCCCGTATTTGCCATAATGGCAGCCGCCCCCATCTCCATGGCAGCACAGGCTTCCGATGGTTTCCCGATGCCAGCATCTACAATGATGGGAAGATCGATTTCATCAATGAGGATCTGGATAAACTCTTTCGTGCAGAGACCTTTATTAGACCCAATGGGAGCGGCCAGCGGCATAATGGAAGCTGCTCCCGCCTCTCTCAGGTCCCTTGCCACATTCAGGTCCGGATACATATATGGCATAACGATAAATCCTTCCTTTGCCAATATATCAGTAGCTTTGACCGTCTCATAATTGTCTGGCAGAAGATATTTGGTGTCCCGCATAATCTCGATTTTCACAAAATCACCACAGCCCACCTCTCTTGACAATCTGGCGATCCGTACCGCCTCTTCCGCGTTTCTCGCCCCAGATGTATTCGGCAGCAGTGTAACCCCCTCTGGAATATAATCCAATATGTTCGCACGCCCATCCTGATTGGCACGGCGCAGTGCCAGTGTAATAATCTGAGCTCCGGCATTTTCTACAGATGCCTTGATCAGATCCAGCGAGTATTTGCCAGAACCTAATATAAACCGGGAGGTAAACTCATAGCCTCCCAATATGAACTTGTCTTCCTTATTTTTTTCCATTTTCACCATTCCTTTTTATTGTTTTAGCTCAACGGCGGGTTCAAATTGGCGCTGTTAAGCTTGTCTAAGAGCTAAATTTCTGCTCAGCCCCCACCGACAAAACTGACTACCTCAATGCAGTCTCCCTCATGCAGCAGCGTCTCATTATAATCCCTCTTACTGACTATGGCACCATTGATCTCAATGGCAATGCGGCTCTTGTCAAAGCCCTCTTTCCCAAGCATCTCTGTCACAGAGATTTCATCATAATCCATCTTTTCCTTCCCGTTGATAGTAACCATGGGGTCCCTCCTTTCTAGTAAAGGGCTGGCTGAAAACCGCAGCCCTCTAAGAACGGCCGTTGGCCGTTCTCGCTCTGCGCAAAGCGAATTTACCTAATTAAAAAGGACACCTCAAGAAGATTCACACCCGTGGTGGTGTGCCCCTTCTTGAGGTGTCCCTCAATCTGCTGATAATAGTATCACGCTGTCCTATCACTGTCAAGTACATAATTCATAATTTAATGAATTTTTTAATGCCAACAATTTTTTTTAATTGTATCAAAGAAATCCAACAGTCTCTTACAGGCGTCATATTGCTTGTCAATACCACCCTCCAAATAATCTCTCATTATTTTTTCAATTATATTCGACCAGTTAAATTTCCTATCAATAAAAACATCTCCACCCATCAAACCGTCACAGTACCCATTATGGCTTGCATTCATCGCATACACTTCTAGTTGTTGATAAGAGCCAAACGAACCGCCATCTAATAGTTCCATTTTATCCGCATAACTGAGTAAAGCAAACATCTCTAACTGAGTTGCTTTCTGTGGGTTTACTTTACTGATATCAACATGGTAAATTTCCTCTGTTCCACTAAGATTAGATATGACCTGCACAATGGGAGCATCAGAACCAGGGTGATGTAAAAGCACTGCACGCATACCATAAATCACATGCTTTCCCTCTTCTGGAATCATTGCGATTCCTAAGAATTCCCCGTCCTCTTCATATTCTGACCGGGATACAGCTCCTGTGCCATCTTCTGATTCATTGGTCTTTGAGAGACTAATACATCTTATTCTCTGTTCCATCCAGGCAGAATAAGGTTTTTTATCATTTAACCCTTCTCCTATATCTAATGATTGAGATAGCTTGTCTGATTCTGAACCCTCCCGTAATCTGTATTCTCCCCTGTTTTTTCCCATCCGTTTTCCCTGACTCGGTCTCATACAAACAAAACTTACACTACTGCTTATCTGCATATTTCCTCCTATCTGCAGTCCTTCTGGCAATCGGGACTGCACCACACTCCCAGTTCAATGGCACCTGCATGAATCCGCCATTGAATGAAAAAGATCCAAGTGGTATAGTTTCTTAAATATTGTATCGGATAACTATGACCATATATTTATAGCTAATGGGGATTTCACCCCGCCTGTCCGGTGCCCATCATCTTTCCAAGCTGCTCTACGATTCCTGCATTTCCATTCACAGAGATCTCACCTACCTTTTCGCAGATCCTCTCCAGGTACTCCAGCTCCTTTAGTTTATAAAGTGTCTTATTTTCATCCATCAGCTTCGCTGTATTCAGCAGGGATCTTGTGGAAGCCACCTCTTCCCTCCGGGATATCACATTGGCCTGGGCAGTCTTCTCTGCCACAAGGACAGAGTTCATAATGGCACGGATCTCACCTGGCAGAATGATATCTTTGATCCCGGCAGTCAGGAAGTCCACGCAGAACATCTTCTCCCGCACCTTCAGCACCTTATACAGTTCACCTGATATCCGTTCCTTTGCCTCCAGTATCTCATCCAGCTTATAGTTTCCCACGATCTCCCGGATGGCAAGCTGCACTGCCACATATAGCTGTCCCTGCAGGTCTGCGATGGTGGAAGCATACTCCACGGCATCGTGAATCTTATAGATACAGGCTACATTCATCCGGATCCCGATCTTATCCTTTGTAAGGATCTCCTGTCCCACAATATCCAGTTCTTTCTGCTTCATATCAAATACCCGGCAGGATATGTTGTGATGGTAGGTCCAGAAACGGTATACCCCTTTGGAAAGCGGTTTCTGCATTACATTATCAAAATATACCAGCCCGGTCTCCCCTTCTCCCACCAGCATTTCCTTATAATATTTCCCCGGTATCAGAGAAAGCATCTGCTTTGACACACCGGCTCCCATCACGGTCTCTTCCATAGATACCAGCCGAATCTCATATTTGTCAAATACATTCCAGAACGTGTACTCCTTTCGGTTTGCAAAAGAAGTCAGTTTTCCGTTGACATAGATAAAACCGATAGAACCATCCGGAATTTCCATATGTACAGTGGAGTCAAGAAATGCGGCATCTTTGGCAAGTACCTGGTATGGTGTCTCCAGATAATCCATCTCCCCTGTCATCTCTTCTACCACCACATCATATCCCTGTATCTTTGAAAAATGATAGGTTCCAGATGTAATCATTTTTTCAAAGATACCATTTTTTACTACAAATCCTGCTTCACTGTCAGATATTATATATTTCACACTCAATTCCTCCTTATAAATCATTTTTTAGAACCATGCTTCTATCCCTTTCTCATTCACGGGATGCGGAAAACTGGTTTAGCGGGATAGAACGCCCAATCCCCGCAGGCAAAGTGCGAATGGGCAAGCTTACCTGCGCCATCCAGGCGTGCCTGCGAAGACCAAAGCGGAAAGGAAGGACAGTCTGACAGGGGGTACAGTGGTGTCGGTCTGACCCCGCCATAATACCAGATAACTTCTTTCTCTGCTGACTGCTGTTCCTCTTTTCCTCCTGCGGTATCCCCAGCTCTCAGGCATCCAGTGAAGCTGCACTCTCACCCTGGTCTTTCTTTTGGATAAAAGCATGGTCTGGATGTGTGGATTCGAACCACAGACTTTACATGTCTTGCCGTTTCTCGATAATAAGTCGAGTTTGCCCGGAAAACCGGGCAGTCATTATTGTGTACTCTACCCACTGAGTTACCATAATATTCCATGATATCACGGAATCCATGGGAGGGAGTCGAACCCTCGACAACACAAGCCATTCTTAACCCCATGTCAGCTCAACGCTGCGCCAAGGTTAGTTGGTTGAAATATTTATGATATACCAGACAGCACGCTGCCGGCACCGCCGGGCAGGAAGTAACTTCCCATACCCTTGCGCAATAAATTATTTCCATATGTTAGCCTTTTACGACACCAACCGTTTTCAATTTACGTATAGGTGTCACCATATCCATCTGCTGTGCCATAACCTCATCAATATCCTTATAAGCAAAGCGGCACTCTTCTGCTACATCATTTTTCTTTCGTTTTCCAAGGATAACCCCTTGTTCCTTCAGGTCCACCATAACTTTCTCAATCGTAAATGCCTGCATGGCACCAGAACGGGAATAATTTCTTCCTGCTCCATGGGATGAGGTACAAAAAGACTCTTTGTTCCCCTTTCCCTCTACGACATAACTGTAAGAGCCCATGGCACCTGGTATCACGGCAAGTTCTCCCTTCCGCACTCTGGTAGCTCCCTTGCGGTGTACCCATACATTGGCATCATAATGATTTTCCAGTGCCGCATAATTGTGATGACAGTTGATCTCTTCCCCAAACTCCACTGTCTTCCCTGTATGTTTCCTGATCAGTTCTTCTACAATAGAACAGGTTTTATCCAGCATACGGGCACGGTTTTCAAATGCATAATCCATGGCAAGATTCATCCAGTGTATATACTGCTGGCCCTCTTCGGAATGGACAGGAAGAAATGACAAACGGTATTCATCTTTTACCTCACTGTACCACATCAGATTCAGTTCCCTTGCTTTTGTATGAAAATAATCACAGATCGCTTTCCCCAGATGACGGCTGCCCGAATGTATCATAATACAGAGATACCCTTCCTGGTCCTCCTGAAGTTCAATAAAATGGTTGCCGCCTCCCAGGCTTCCCACCTGAAAATATCCATCATCAATCAAGGGCAGCAGCTCTGCATTCTTTTCATATTTCTCCATTTCCTGCTTCGCCTGGTCAAGCACCAAAGACTCCTGCGGCTCTTTATATCTCTCTGCATTTAATGGAACCGCTCTCATAATACTGCCGATCATCGCCTGAATCATGTTGCCATTTCCTGTCTGGATCTCCCGTATATCATCCATGCGGATATTGGTTGGGATAAAATCCATGCCACAGCCGATATCAACCCCTACAGCATTTGGAATAACCACATCCTTTGCTGCAATCACCCCGCCGATGGGCATCCCCTTTCCTGCATGGGTATCTGGCATAAGACAAACCCATTTATGTATAAAGGGAAGCTGTGCCAGATGATATGCCTGATCCAGACAATTTTCCTCCAGCTTCGTTTTATCCTCTAACCATACTTTAACTGGAAATCTTGTGTTTTCATCATATAATACAAACATATGTCCGCCTCCTCTTTTCCTTATCTTTAAACCAGCGTTTCAAACTGCTATCTGCCGTTCCACTTGATGTTACGCTTATTATATACAACATTTACCAGTTTATCATTTCAAAAAAGTTGCGAGGGAATTAATCTTACTTTCTATTCTCTCCCATTTGTGTTACAATGTGTTATATTTTATTTTGAATGAAAGAATATGGTTGGCAGAAAAAAGGAGATTACTATGTCTGATTTTCAGGAGTTGATAAAGAGTTTCCCCAAGACACGGGAATATGTCCGGGATTTTTTCGTCTATGGATTCAAGACCCGGAATGATTTTAACGAGAAAAGCCCACGGACCTATGACAATGAACGCCGGAGGCTGGAATGCTGGCTGAGTCCTTTTGTGAGAAAGGATTATGCCTCAAACGGTTCCAATATTTCCCTCGCCATAGACAGCAATCTACTTGATACCAACCCGTTGTTTCAGGTATGGAAGACGAAGAGCTTTACCGATAACGATATCGTCCTGCATTTTCTGATACTGGATCTTCTTCAGGGCGGGGAAGCCATGACGGCAGATGAGATCACAGATGCCCTGATCACCGAATATGATGTGCTGTTTGATATCCAGGCAGTGCGGCGCAAATGCAATGCCTATGTGAAGGAAGGGCTGCTGAAAAAGGCGAAGTCCGGAAAGACTGTTACCTTTTCTCTGGACAGCAGCATTGCCCTCTGGATCAATGCAAATAACAATATATTAGATGCCCTGGACTTCTATCAGATGGCGGGTAATTTTGGAATTATCGGAAACGTTCTGTCAGAGCAGTTTGATCATCACAACCAGAGCTTTCGCGTAAAACACAGTTTTTTCGTTCACTCATTGGAAGATGAGGTACTTTTGGATCTTGTGGACGCAATGAATAAAAAAGAATCCATACAGTTGGAGATCCAGAGCCCAAAACAGAAAGGATCTTCTGGTAAAATAAAAAATACAGCGGTCTGTGTCCCATTACAGATCTTTATCAGTACCAGAACTGGACGGCGTTTTCTGTGTGGATACGTGGCACGGAACAAGCGCTTTACTTGTTTCCGGCTGGATGCAATAAAGAAAGCCACGGCGATAGGACAGGCAGACCGATATGATGAATTATCCGATAAACTCAATCGGAACCGGCAGCATCTATGGGGTGTATCCTTTCAAGGAGAGACAAAGCGTCATCTGGACCGGCTGACGATGACCATACAGATTCTGGAACCCAGCGAAACCTACATACTGAACCGTCTGAAAAATGAAGGAAGAGGTGGTACTGTCACGAAAATAGCAAGAAACACCTATCAGTACGAGGTTGAAGTATTTGACTGCAATGAAATGCTCCCCTGGATCCGTACCTTTATTGGCAGGATCTTATCTTTGGAATGCACTGCCAAATCGGTGGAAAGACGGTTTTACCAGGACCTGAATACAATGTACCATTTATATCGGGAAGGAGAGACAGATGGAACTATTTTCTGAAATATATAGCTGCTATTATCAGGTAATGCGGCATTTATTATGCAGCCAGAACCCAGTTACGATACAAAATATCCGTCAGCAGATCCATGGGGAAGGATTTGAAGAAAGCCTGCTCGCCATCATACCCAAACTGGAAAACGGTGCCTGGAATTTGTTTGAGAAAGAGGGGACCCTCTTCCTCTCGAAGCTTAATTCCTCTTTTGTTATGCCTCTTTCCACCCTGGAAAAATCTTATCTGAAAGCGCTTCTGTCAGACCCCCGTATCGGATTATTTCTGGATGATTCACAGTGGGATGCACTAAATGTCATGCTGGATTCTGTCGCTCCACTTTTCAGTCCAGAACAGTTCTACTACTATGACCGGTTTTCCGACGGAGATCCGTATGACGACAGCAGATACCGAAGCAACTTCCGCACTCTGCTCGCCGCACAGAAAAAGAGGCAATATGTGGATCTTGATTACAACTCACCTTCCGGAAAACGGGTGCATCACTACTATGTGCCCGCGCGGCTGGAATACTCCGTAAAAAATGATAAATTTCGGCTTCTTGCCCTGAAACACATGTATAGGAACAAAAGAACGACAACGAAAAACTTCGACGAGGAAAGTCTGGTATCAGACAAAGTAAAACTGGAAATCCTGAATCTATCACGGATTCAAAGTATCCGGCCTACAGATAAAACCCTTCCAACACAGGTCGACCTGAATGCAATTATTCGGAAAACCTATTATAAGGAGCCACTCCGGCTGCATATTATCAACCGGCGGAATGCCCTGGAACGCGCCATGCTGCACTTTGCCAACTATGAAAAAAATACAAGAAAAATAGACCAGGACACCTATGAGTGCCTGATCTATTATAACCAGTCTATGGAGACAGAACTTCTGATCGAAGTCATGTCCTTTGGTCCCATGCTGAAGGTACTGGGAAATAAACGTTTTCTAAAGAGCCTGAGGACAAGGCTTCAGAAACAGAGGGACCTGATGGAGCAGATGGATTCCTTCAGACAGTATAATCTTTAATAATAGGTGGTATCTGTCCCATCATATTATCAATATCCTCAAACATAGCACTCTTCGTTGTTCCCATATTGGCTGCACGGTTGATATGACGGGACACTTCCTGATATCCCTGCTTCATATTATCAAAGAAATCACATAGTTTCTGTAATTCAGCCTTTGACGAATCAATGACCTGGGAGATTTCAGCCTGTACCATAGTTGCCCCTTCTGCCGCTCCTGTGATACTATCAAATGTTTCATATGTTTCTTCCACTTTTGTCAGGCTTTGTTCCAGTGCCTCATGGGACGTAACGATGCTGGCGCTGAGCTGGCCTGCACCCTCCTCTACATCACCGACACTCACATCTACCGCGGCGACAAGGTCTTTAATCTCATCTGACAGATTTTTTACCTCCTCGGCGACTACCGCAAAACCTTTTCCCTGTTCTCCTGCTCTTGCCGCCTCAATAGTGGCGTTTAGTGAAAGGATATTCGTCTGATCGGCAATCGTGACAATTTTCTCCATGCATTTTCTGATCTTATTCAGAGAAAGCTGGAATGTATCAAATGTACTCTTCATTTCATGAAAATGTGCCTCTACCTGCAGGGAACTCTTTTTCAATTCTTCTACTTCGCCCTGCGCCTCAACCACAGACTGTGAAATGTTCTCCTTTACAGAATCAAATTGGCTGGAGGCTGTATTGATATTGGAAAAATTCTGTTCAAAATCATCTAATGTTCCCTTAAAATTTTCAGATTCTGCCAGAACCCTTCCAAAGGACCTGTTTACCATGCTCAGTTCATACAGAGACTCCACTTCACTCTGCACCAGCATATGATGATATTCTTTCAGGCTATCCATAACATATAACACCGGATAAAGGCTTGTGCCCTTACTCTGAGATTTCTTTGATATTTTCATTTCCATGTTCCTCCTCTTACTCAAAGACAACACAGGTCATAGACTGGTTGACAAACTGGTTATTGTAATGTTCCCCGTATCCCACCAAACCGGCATGGCTGCCGAGAGCACTCATTTCCTGCAGATACTCTTCCATGTAATGATGATCATTAAAGAGCAGGTACCGGAACAGGCAGTTTACTGAAAATACTGCTGATATCTTTGGAAAATCTCTCTGGATCATACGGATTGTATCTTTTACAATCGCTTTAAAATCTCCCAGTTCCAGCATAATAAGCACATCCGAATCATTTACCTGGCGGAAACATGTCAGGGCATCCCCACTTACTTCCTTGATGGATATGATACAGGTTTCATTTCCATTGATTTTTCCAAAAGGATTTTTAAAGGTCTGTGTCTCAATCTCACCTTCTGTTATGTGAAGAAGCTCTTGATAAACTTTCCTGGCAGGCATTCCATTTAATTTCCCCATAATGTAATTCGCTTTATCCGTCTGCGAGGCGATAAAACGGCCATTGCCCATAGGATGGTAAATATTTTCCTTATATGCTTTTACCCTTCCCTGGTTATTTTTCACCAACGCATATGCTACCGCATCCTCATATATCCTGCCATTGGCAGATACTTTTCCAGCATCTCCCGTTCCGCCTACCAATGATATGCCCTTGTGTTTCAGCGCACTATAGATCGTAGTCAGCACACAGGCATCATTACCGGAACAAAAATCAATGCAGATCGTATTTTCGCCAGAACTATTTATTTTTTTTATATCCTGCTCCAGCCTTTCAATGTACTTTACTGGCATAACAGATACCTCTTCCAGTACATTCGCAGTAGCACTGATTCCATCATAAAATGCTACAACGCTGACTCCCTTTTCAACTACTTTCGTGTCATAGCTCATCCCGATGCATCCAATACTGGGGATTTTCGGGAAAAGTTGTTCTAGTTTTTTTACATGTTCTTCAAACTGGTCACTGTTAGATAATAACATGATTAACTGGGGTGATTCCAGTCCCCGTACTGCTTCCTGCAGATTTCCACTCTGGCTCTTTCCAAAAAACTGTCTCAAAACATTACCCTCATTTCTATATATTTTCTTGTGGGAGAAAATCCCGTTATTTGCGGAGCAAGAATCACAATGCGATTCTTGGGGCATCGCGGTTTTCGGCCGATGTTTTTTCACATCTTCCGGTAATCCACATGGAGAAGCTCATGGCTCCTGCCCTTGAGAACACCTGTCGCATAAAGCTGGCTCACCACAGGATTCTCCCCCGGACGTTTGATGATCGCTGATTTATCAGCACGGTACATACCACCTGCGCGCTCACCCTTTACATCCTGATAACCGAAAGGCTGTCCTGCACCGCCGATACAGCCATATGGACATGCCATCACTTCCACAAAATCAAAATGTTCTTCCCCTGAACGGATCTTCGTAATCAATTCATCTGCATTTCCCAGGCCATTGACAACAGCGATCCGAAGTGTGGACTCTCCTATTTCCACCTCAGCTACTTTCACGCCCTCCAGTCCTCTGACACCAGAGTATTCCAGATCCTTCAGTGTCTGGTTATCCTTTGCTGCCACATGACGGAGTGCTGCCTCTGCCACACCGCCTGTGACACCGAAGATCACACCAGCACCAGAGGAAATGCTAAATGGCATATCCGGTGAACTTGGTTCAATCTCAGCAAACTGGATTCCCAATTCCTTGATCATGCGAATAAGTTCTTTCGTTGTAATAACATAATCCACATCTGGTACATTGTTCCGCTTAAACTCTTCTCTGGATGCCTCATATTTCTTTGCCACACAAGGCATCACTGCCACAGAAACTGTCTCCAGACCCGATTCCTTGTCTGCCGGTTTATAATATTCCTTGATGACGGCACCAAACATCTCCATCGGAGACTTACAGGTGGATACATAAGGGAGAAGATCCGGATGTTTTGTCTCCACAAACCGCACCCAGCCGGGACAGCAGGAAGTAAACAAAGGAAATGTATTTCCCTCTGGATACCTGTCCTTATCCTTATCTCCATTTTCCAGCTTGCGGAGAAGTTCTTCTGCTTCCTCAACAATAGTGAGATCAGCACTGACACTGGTGTCAAAAACCGTATCAAATCCCAGCATGCGCAATGCGGTAAAAATCTTTCCAATGGAGTTTTTTCCTGGCTTTAGGCCAAATTCTTCTCCGATCGCCACACGCACTGCAGGAGCCACCTGTACCACTACTCTCTTGTCCGGCTCATATAATGCCTTCCATACTGCTTTCAGGTCCTTCTTAATGGTGATGGCCGCAGTTGGACAGACAGCAGCACATTGTCCACAATTTACACAATCTGTATCTGCAATCTTCTTATTAAATGCCGGAGTGACAATCATATCTGCTCCTCGGTGCGCAAAGTCAATGGCACCTACGTGCTGGACTTCATTGCACATGCGCACACAGTCACCACAGAGGATGCATTTACTTGGATCTCTCACAATGGCGCAGGAAGAATCATCCACCATCCTCTCAGGATGGGTATTAGGAAACCTCACTTCTGTGAGACGGAAGCGGGATGCCAGCATCTGAAGCCGGCAATTTCCGTTCTTCTCACATATAGTACAATCCCTGCAATGGGAAGCCAGCAGAAGTTCTAGGATCATCTTGCGGTAATCATGCAGGCGTCCGGAATTGGTACGGATCACCATTTTATCTCTGGGCGGGGTAGAACAGGATGCTATGATACCTCCCCTGTCATCCTCCACAACGCACATCCGGCACGCACCATATATGGACATATCTGAATAATAGCAGAAAGTGGGCACATGAATCCCTACTTTTTGGATTACCTGCAAAATATTTTTTTCATCTGTATATTCGGCACGAATGCCGTCTATTATCATATATTTACTATCTTTAGGCATTTTTTCCTCCATTCTGAAGCATTTCACCAAAGTGTTACACTTACCCTATTCTGCATTCTTCACAGCGCCAAAATTACAGCCTTCCATACAGGCACCACATTTGATACATTTTGCCGTGTCTATCACATGCGGCTTCTTCACCTCTCCAGATATTGCACCCACAGGACACATTCTGGCACATTTGGTACAGCCCTTACAAAGCTCTGGATCGATCTGCAGGCTTACCAGCGCCTTACATTGTCCTGCCGGACATTTCTTATCCACAACATGGGCGATATATTCATCCCGGAAATATTTTAGTGTGGACACTACTGGAGATGCCGCCGTCTTGCCAAGGCCGCAGAGTGCTGTCGCCGAGACAGTCTCTGACAAAGTCTCCAGCAATTCTATATGCTCCATCGTCCCCCGCCCCTCTGTAATATCAGTCAGGAGTTCCAACATGCGTTTCGTCCCCTCCCTGCAGGGCACACATTTTCCACAAGATTCATTTTGTGTAAAATTCATGAAAAATCTTGCCACTTCCACCATACAGCTCTTGTCATTCATAACGACAAGCCCGCCGGAACCAATCATGGCACCTACCTTTTTCAGGGAGTCAAAGTCCAGTTTCAAATCCAGATGATCCTGTGTGGCACTGATGCACAGACACCCTCCGGAAGGTCCTCCAATCTGTACTGCCTTAAATTCACCATCCTTGACACCGCCGCCAATATCAAAGATCACTTCCCGTAGTGTAGTACCCATAGGCACCTCAATAAGTCCTGTATTCTGAACATTTCCCGTCAGTGCAAATGCCTTTGTTCCATGATTGTTTTTGGGACCATAGCCCTGATACCATCTGGCGCCATTCAGAATGATCGGAGGTACATTACAGAATGTCTCTACATTATTCAGTACTGTCGGTTTGTCAAACAGTCCATGCTCAACCGTTCTCGGAGGCTTGACTCTCGGCATGCCACGGTTCCCCTCAATAGAAGTCGTCAGCGCACTTCCCTCACCACAGACAAAGGCTCCTGCCCCCTGGCTGATACGCAGTTCAAAGTCAAAGCCAGAACCAAGAATATCTTTCCCTAACAGACCTCTGTCGTTCGCTTTATCAATGGCCCTCTGTAATCTTTGTACAGCCAGCGGATATTCAGCGCGGACATAGATATAACCATAATGTGCTCCTGTGGCAATGGCAGCGATAAGCATGCCCTCAATAACACGGTGTGGCTCACCTTCCATCATAGACCGATCCATAAATGCTCCTGGATCACCTTCATCACCGTTACAGACAATATATTTTGTCTCTTCCTTCTGGTCCTTTACCTGCTGCCATTTACGCCCGGCTGGAAAACCACCGCCGCCACGGCCTCTCAGGCAGGATTCTGTAATCTCATCTACAATATCCTGTGGTTTCATATCGAAAAGAGCTTTTGCCACAGCAGAATAACCGCCCAGTGCAAGGTACTCTGCAATACTCTCCGCATTGATCCTTCCACAGTATTCCAGTGCAATACGGGTCTGCTGTCGGTAAAATGGGATCTCTTCCTGCTTCACATAGGGATTGCCATCCTTATCTTTATATACAAGATGATCGATCACCTCATCCTCAATAATGGATTTTTCAATGATCTCCTCACAATCATCCAGTCCCACTTTTATGTACAGCCAGCCCATTGGCTCAATCCTCAGCAACGGTCCCATCTCACAGAATCCATGGCATCCGCTTTTTTTCAGTCCGATACTGTCACCATGGGGTTCTTTTTCCAGAACAAGGGCACATTTTAACCCTTTCTCTTCTATGATCTCTTTCATCCTGTCATAGATTTTCAGAGATCCCCCTGCTACACAGCCCGTTCCGGCACAGATCAGTATCTGCTTTCTCTGGCTGTTTAGAGAGGCACGGTATTTTTCCTGTTTTGCAATGAGCTGTTCTCTGTCTTTAATTTTCATTGGCAGCCTCCTCTTTCAATTGTTTGATCAGGTCTCTTGCCTTCTCAGGCGTCATAGATGGGTATACATGGTCATTTACTGTACATACCGGGGCCAGCCCGCATGCTCCCAGGCAGGATACGGTCTCTACTGTAAACAGCATATCTTCTGTCGTCGGCTTTTCCTCTGTAACCCCCAGCACATTTCGAAATTCCTCCAGGATCGGCACAGATTTTCTCACGTGGCATGCCGTCCCATCACATATTTTCAACACATACTTTCCTTTCGGTTCCAGTGAAAAATTTTCATAAAAAGTGGCAACACCATAAACCTTTGCCTCACTCAGCCCCAGCTCTTTTGCAATATAGCAAAGCATCTCTTCCGGGAGATAGTGGTATTCTTTCTGTACCTCCTGCATAATGGCAATAACAAGGGTTTTATCATATTGGTGCTTATGTAAGATCTCATCCAGTTTTTCCTGCTCTTGTTCTTTCACAATATATTCTCCTTTCATTTATGGCAGCGCCCATGAAACAATATAATGAATATGAATAATTCGTTATATTAGAAAAATCCGGCACAATGCCAAAAATCGTGTCGGGTTTTTCTTTACATTCTAACATATATGTAGATAACAGTAAATAGTTTTTCAATGATTGCACCTGATATTTTTCATGGAAAAACCTTCTGACTCCTATTTACATTTCACTTTTGATATCTTGCTCCATGTTCCATAACGTTTTTTACCATCAATGACTTTATACGACCGAATGCGGGCATAATATTTTTTACCTTTCGCAAGCTTTGAAATCTTTCTGCTGCCCCTAGATTTCTTTGCAATAACCAAACTTTTCTTTTTTTTCGTAAACTTTGCATTTCTGGCATACTGAATTTGGTATCCGTCTGCCTGGGAATCTTTTTTCCATGTTATTTTAACCGTCCCCGGTTTCTGTGATTTCAAATGTACTTTGGCAGCTCTTTTCGGAACAATATAAAATGATTTAGCAAGGATTCCAGTGTAATTCTTCCTGCCCCGTATTTTTATGGATGCCCTGCCTGTATTTTTATTGTTTGCATAGGAAATGGTATAGTCTATATTCTTTTTCAGCACTTTTCCCCCGAGTTTCACAGTCACCTGTGGCGTTTGTGCCTTACCGTTGTAAACATAGCTTTTCTTTATCCCAACGATTGTTGCATTTGAAATACTTGGCATATCGACCTCGTCACTGTCCGATTTGCTGCTGTTATAAAAAATCCCATTACGCTTCGCATATTCCGCCGCATAGGATCCTTCCGGTGCATAAACCTTTGCGCGCACCACATGACTATGGTCAGAACTCCAGAAATATCCTGTCCACAAAAAATCATCTCCAATGCTTTCTACACTGGAGGGTATTGTAATTTTTATTAAGGACATACAACTGTAAAAAGCCTTTTCCCCGATTCTTTTTACCCCAGGTTTGATCTCTACTTCTTCAAGATTGTTAAAATAGGCAAATGCACTTTCTGGAATATCTGTGATCCCCTCTCCAATAACAAGTTTTTTCACTTTTTTCCGAATGGGTTTCCATGCATTATCACTGGAAGAAGAAACAAAACCACTGCTGACAGAAGATACCGGATATCTGCTGCGGGCTTTCGTATCCACTGCAATCGGACCTGTTCCAGATACCGTCAGCACACCATCCGCAAAATCCCATACTGCATCCTGTCCTGCCACACGATACACTTTTTTTTGGAACTCCCCGGTTTGGGCATCAATGGAATAAAAATCCACCATATTAGCATTGGATGCATAATATACAATTTTTGACCCCTTCACAATCGGCTGACAATCGGAAATTGGCGCCGAAGCCGTAAATTCCCTGCTCACAGCATTTCCTTCTCCATCCAAAAAAATATAGTGAAGAATGCTTCCTGATAATCCGTCATCAGTTTCGGCCTCTTTGCCTGTTCCATATTCTTCCCATGAAACCATAAAACGGTTTTCATCGATCTTGGTGATCTTTGTCCCCAGAAAACTTTTTCCCTCTCCTGTATAATCCGTAAGCCATTTTACTGTTGTAGCATCTTCGGTAAAATCTGAAATCGGTGTCACGGTGAGATAAATATTGTGTGCCATATCGGATGAAAGACTGTCGTATTTTGACTGGTCTATGGATGTGCCAAGACAGAGTACATGGTCAGAAGATACCGCCATACCGTCTACACTGGCATAACAGGCGATCGCCCATGCTGAAGTATGGCTGCCCCCATATTTGAGTACAGGCAAAGAGATTCCTTTTAATGTGTCTGTATCATACTTGGAAAGCTTTGTATATCTGGAACCCTCGCTCTGTTCCAACACATACAAATCCGAACCAGCACATTCTATATATTGAGCAAAGGAATGCCACAAATCACAGTCTACTATGCCGCCTGTCATGGTTGTCTCATTTACCGCTATCATCAGAAATCCCTGATGTCCCTGGTTATACGCCGGATCAACGTATCCTTCATGCCCGGTGACAACATAAAGCGTGCCATCGTGTTCTGCCATCTCCACACAGCCATAATCAAAGGGATCACGCACTTCGCCGCCAAAAAGATCAGGATTTCCTGTAATGTTTGCAGCTCCCTTCTTTTTCCAATTGGTATCATACTGAATGATGCGGATCACCTCAGCCGTATCGCTTTCTTTTTCATTCACCTGCCCCTCAACCAGATAGTATGCATCTGAACCAGCGTAAAAGCCTCCCCATTTGTCCAGTTCCATATCTACAAAACGTTTCCTCTGCATCTCAAAATTATCGTCATAATATTCTATGCCAACTTTTTCCCCATTGTAATATACTCTCATATACCCATTGTCTGTTGCCACCAAACCAGATAATTTTCTCAACCCAATGCTGAGATTATCTGAAGCCACTGGCAGATTTCCTGCCGCTCTTGCCATGGCTGCCGGAAACAATAATAAAACAATCAGACAGCATATAGCAAACCCTGTCGCAAATCCTTTCTTTTTTTCCATAACAAACCTCCATATTATTTATTACTGTTCGCTCTCTTCTTTGTCTTTTTTTCTGGCACTTTATAATGAGCCGATGCCATCTGGAAATATGAATTCAGTCTTCCCCTGTTATCCTCTGCCTGCACTTGTGTAACCAGTTTCCTTACGAAACTTTCCAGCTTCTTCTGATACTCTGCTTCTGTAATCGTCCCTTCTGCCACTCCACTGAGTCCCTTTTCCCAGCTCGCTGTCAGTTTAGGAGAAAGCATCGCCGGCATGGAGTAACGGACGATACTACAGACCAGTTCCCCCTTCATGGTCGGGGTGATGATCTGTGACTTTTTATTCAGATCCAGATAGGAGATATTGAACAGCTTTTTCAGAATCTCCGCACGGGTAGCACTGGTCCCGATACCACTTCCTTTGATCTGGGCCCGCAGTTCCTCATCTTCAATCAGTTGTCCTGCATTTTCCATTGCCAGTATGATCGAACCTGAATTATACCGTTTAGGCGGTGATGTCTCTCCTTCTTTGATATTGCATTCCTTTAAAACAACTTCCATCCCCTTTTTCAGCTTACCAAGAATTTCTCTTAATTCTTCTGTATTTATGCCAGAGTCCTCGTCTTCGTTATTCTCTTCTTCTTGATTCGCCCTATTTCGGCTGGATATGTCTTCTGCCGGGGACTTTTTCTTAGTAAATGAATACTGGTTCACAGGAAGAAACCCATCCTCCACCAGAACCTTTGCCGAAGTGAAGAAACGCTCATCTCCAGCCTTTATCACAACGCCAAGTTTCTGGTAGACCGCAGGAGGATAAAATATACTCAGGAAACGCCGGACGATCACCTCATACATCTTTGCCTGAACCGGTGCCAAAGAACGCAGTGCCCCAAGTCCCTGTCCGGTTGGAATAATGGCATAATGGTCTGTAATCTGTTTATCGTTGACATATCTTGTTCTTTCCAGTCCCTTGTAGGTCTGGTTCTCTGATATAAAAGATAAATGAGGACTGGCATGTTCATATCCCTGCAGTCCACTCAAATTCTTCCCAATCTCTTTTGCCACAGCGCTGGAGAGTACCCGGGCATCGGTGCGGGGATAGGTAACCAGCTTCTTCTCATATAATTCCTGTACCACTGCCAATGTCTCATCCGGGCTGATCTTAAATAATTTGGATGACAGATTCTGCAGTTCAGCAAGGTTAAACAGAAGTGGCGGATTCTTCTTCTCTTTCTTTTTTTCCACCGATTCAATCACACAAGATACCGGCTGCGGCTTCATCAGAGAATCAATCAGGGCAAGGGCTGTATCCTTCTCTCTAAATCCATTTTCCTTATAAAGTGCAGAAGAAGCAAAATACTTTGATCCTTCTACCGCCTTCCACTCACCGAAAAAGCACCTGCCTTCCAATTCAAAGTTTCCTAAGACCCGGTAAAAAGGTGTCTTTACAAAATTGCGGATCTCCCACTCTCTTGTTACTACCATGCCAAGGACACAGGTCATGACACGTCCTACCGATACAGAGGTCCATTTCTCATCCTGGACATTCTGGTTGAGCCAGTAGCCATATTTCAGAGAGAGAGCTCGGGAAAAATTGATCCCCATTAAATAATCCTCTTTGGCACGAAGATAGGCGGAACGGCTGAGATTGTCATATTCCGTCATTGGCTTCGCATCACGGATCCCGCGCAGGATCTCTTCCTCGGTCTGGGAATCGATCCACACCCGCAGCTTTTTCTTCGTGTCGGGTACTTTCGCCATCTGATCTACCAGACGGTATATGTACTCTCCCTCCCGCCCCGAGTCCGTACAGACATAGATCGTATCTACATCTTCCCGGTTCAGAAGGCTGCTGACTGTCTGAAACTGTTTTCTCACATTTGGAATCACTTCATACAGAAAATGCTCCGGGAGAAATGGCAGAGTTGCAAAATCCCACTTTTTCAGTGCCTCATCATATACTTCGGGATAACTCATCGTCACCAGATGTCCCACACACCATGTCACCACTGTATCTTCCGACTCCAGATATCCGTCCCCCCGGCGCGCATTCACTCCGAGGATACGGGCAAACTCCTGCGCTACACTTGGTTTCTCCGCGATAAATAACCGTTTTGCCATGTTTAAAATCCTAATTCCTCTCCTACCAGTATCACTTTAATACGCCCTTTTACACTGCTCCGCCTCGTGACCAAAATCTGGCTGCATATACAGTCCTCTGTAAAACAGTCCGCACAGCGTCCGTTCTTTGCACACGGTGTGTCCCTGTTCAGACGCATGGCATTTGGCGGGGATGCGATATTTCTTACGCGTTTCAATCCATCCTCCACATCTGTGGCTACTTTATTCATGCCAGCGATGACAAGAACCTGTTCCGGTCCATAGCAGAAAAAGCTCACACGGTTTGCTGTCCCATCAATATTCACCAGTTCCCCATCCAGGGTAATGGCATTGGTGCTCATGATAAAATAATCTGCATTTACAATATTTGCTTTCATTGCTTTCTGTTCTTCCGATGTCTTTGCCATCTTTCTGTCATAGACGATACAGCCGCTCTCACCACTCTGAAGATAATCCATCAGTCCGATTTCCTCCATTGTCATAGAACCGCCCCAGGCAACTGATACTCCTTCTGTCAGGAATTTTTCCTTTATCAGTCCAAGGGCTTCCTCCTTTGTGGCAGTGTAATAACCCTCCATATTGCGGAGAGTTAATTTGTCAATAATCTTACCGGCAAGAATCTCGTAATGTTTTGCTTTGCTTTCCAGCATATTATACTCACTCCTTTTATTTTTTATATTTTTCATTACATGCATAATCATATAATAATCTTATTATTCCAGATAAAACATCCAGCGTGCTTACTTCCCATCTATGAAACTCTTCTTTTGAAATACCAGAACGGAAATTACCATGAGCAATAGAATTTCTTCGATTAACCAATGCATCAATATCCGATTCATAATCTTGAAATAAATCAATTGGTAAACCTAATTTATACAAATTCTTTTTAAGTACAATATACCATAAATTTGACTCTGTATCCACTATACTATCATCAATTTCTAAATCCTGCCCAATAAATTCATCATACTGTGATACAAAATCGACCCGTCGGAAAAATCTATGTAATCCTGAATCCTCTGGTAATTCTCTCCTAAAAACATCACTTTTTCGGTCCAGATTATCATAAGCATTAAATTCCTTATTCATTGACGCAGTCTTTAATCCAACCGTTACCATGTTTCTTGTTAATCCCAAAGAATTTATATATTGAACGTATGTTTGCAGACTCAGCTTAATAAATCCTTCTAAATGAGAATATAAGATCAAAACTAAAGATTTACGATATCTATTTTTATTTTCTTCTGTAACATAGTTTAGTTGATTTTTAAAAAATGCTATTTCCTCCTGTCTCCACGCCAGATCATTTTCTAAATTCGCCCTAAATTCATCCGCAGTCAAGTATTTCCTGCACTCCTTCCTTAAATAACCTTATTCTGGTTTTAACCCCATTAACACTCCCTGTATTATGAGACTTTAAATCTTTCCCAAACTTTATTTCATTAATTTTATCTATAATTTTTTGCGAATCCTTATATTTCAATATAGGCTCAATCAATGTTGCAATAGGAATAAACAGCCCATCAAAATAATAAAGAACAAATTCATTTCTATAAGCCCCATTTTTTGTCTTCCCTGAAAATGCATCTTCCCCGAATTTTTCAGCAATAAAGGCAGATGTTTTACAGAATATATCCCATTCTTTATCATAATCAAAATGAACTACTCTTGTAGTGATATCTTCCAGATAATTTGTCAAATATTCTGTTACCGGATACTTATAGTTTTCTATATTGTTTTTTATTGCCAGATAACGCAATACTAATTCCTGCCTATATTGTAATTTCTCCTTTTCTTTCCCTACTCGTGAAACAATCCTCTTAAAGTCTTTATTGTCACTGCATTTTTCCAAAAAATCAATTCCGTCAGATCCTAATAACCGCACTGTACAATTTCTGATTTCCTGTGCTGATAATAACTCCCCTCCTGTATTCAATCTCTTAAACATATGATATTTAAGAGAATCTTCACTTTCCTTTTTGATTACTTCCATTCTTACAAAACTTCTTTTTATTTTAATCTGCAATGCTTTTGGTAAATTTTCAAATGAAAGACCATTTAATTCTGGTACTATATCACACCCCTGTAAAATTAATGGTTCTAAATTTTCATCATCCAGTTTTACTCCTCTAAAATGTAAATAGCTTGATATTCTCTGTAACCCATCTATCAAATCATAAACTCCTTCTTCTGTTTCAATAACAAAAATTGGTGGAACAGGCATTTCCAAAATAAGTGATTCAATAAAACGAGACTGTTTTTCTGGTTCCCATCGGAATAAACGCTGATAGTCAGGCGATATTGTCAACTCACTGTTCTGATACATATCATATAACTCATTAAAAGATACGTCCAGACTTTTTGTCCTGATCTTTACAATCTGACTATCCACATTTTCTATTAAATTCTCTATTGCCATCCAAAAACCTCCCTTTCATTTTGATACTTCACCCCACAATATAAGAAACCAGGGAGATAAAATATATCCCCCTGTAAACAACGGAACTGCCGTGAAGTCAAATACCCCGCGGGCACGCTTAGATGGTGCAAATTTATTTGCACCATCCTAACTTTGCCTTTACGCGGATAAATTGGTCATTTTATTTCTATGCAGTTCCCTTACTAAAATCAATATAACGGATATTTATCTGTCAAAGCCTTCACAATACCTTTGGCTTTTTCCAGATTACCCTCATGATCGTCGATCAGCATGGCAATGGCATCGGCGATCTGATCCATATCCTCCGTATTCATGCCTCGGGTTGTCACTGCCGCTGTTCCCAGGCGAATGCCGCTTGTCACGAAAGGCGACTGTGGATCGTTCGGAATCGTATTCTTATTTGCCGTGATATTGGCATCATCCAGCCAGTTCTCAACCTCTTTCCCTGTGAGTCCTTTGTTTACCAGATCCACTAACATAAGATGGTTGTCTGTACCACCGGATACAATATTGATACCGCGGTCCATCAGCCCCTTGCACAACGCCTGTGCATTGGCAATGATATTTTTACCATATTCTTTGAAACTCGGATCTAACGCCTCTTTAAAGCAGACCGCTTTCGCAGCAATAACATGCATCAAAGGACCTCCCTGGGTTCCTGGGAAGATGGATTTATTCAGTTTATGCTCTGTGGCAAATTCTTCTGAAGAGAGGATCAGCCCACCACGGGGACCACGCAGTGTCTTGTGTGTGGTCGTAGTAGTCACATGGGCATATGGGATTGGGCTCTCATGACAACCGGAAGCCACCAGTCCGGCAATATGTGCCATATCCACCATAAGAAAAGCCCCTGCTTCATCTGCAATCTCACGGAATCTCTTGAAATCAATCTTCCGGCAGTAGGCACTGGCACCCGCAATGATCATCTTCGGCTTACATTCCTTCGCAATGCGCTCTACTTCATCGTAGTCAATAAATCCGGTATCATCTACGCCATAAGGTACAATGTTATAATAAGTACCAGAGATATTTGCCGGGCTTCCATGAGAAAGATGTCCACCGTGGTCCAGATTCATTCCCATCACAGTTTCACCCGGTTTTACAAGGGCAAAGAACACTGCCATATTTGCCTGTGCGCCGGAATGTGGCTGGACATTGGCATAGGTACAGCCAAAGAGTTTCTTTGCCCGCTCATGGGCAAGCTCTTCTACCATGTCCACATACTGGCAGCCGCCATAGTAACGCTTGCCGGGATATCCCTCTGCGTACTTATTGGTCAGTGTGCTTCCCATGGCTGCCATCACTGCCTTGGACACAAAATTCTCGGATGCGATCAGCTCAATATGATCGTTCTGACGTCCTGTCTCCAGCTCCATCGCCTTTGCCAATTCTGGATCGGCATTCTTTACTTCATCAAATGAATACATGTATTTATCTCCTTTTCTATAAAATCTCATCCAACGCTTTTCCTATATCATTCCTCATATATTTATTCTCGAACTGAATAAGTTTTGTTGCCTCATAAGCATTCGCCCTTGCCTCCTTCAGGTCTTTTCCCTTTGCTGTCACTCCAAGGACACGGCCGCCATTGGTTACAATTCCCTCTTCTGTCTGCTTCGTTCCGGCATGAAATACATAATACCCGTCCTTCTTGTCGAAATTCTCGAAGCCTGTAATGAGCTTGCCTTTTTCATAATGCTCTGGATAACCATCTGAGGCAAGTACTACGCAGACTGCTGCATTGTCCTCAAACTGCAGGTCAATGGTATCGAGTTTCCCATCTATGCAGGCATTCATTACATCTATGATATCATTCTTCATGCGGGGGAGGACTACCTGCGCCTCCGGATCACCAAATCTTGCATTATACTCCAGCACCTTCGGGCCATCTTCCGTTAGCATCAGGCCGACAAAGAGAATTCCTACGAAATCTCTTCCCTCTGCTTTCATGGCATCCATAGTAGGCTGATATATCTTCTCCTCACAAAACTTCTGTACCGCATCTGTATAGAACGGACTCGGAGAAAAAGTTCCCATACCACCAGTATTCAACCCCTGGTCGCCATCTTTTGCCCGCTTATGGTCCTGAGCACTTGTCATTGGTTTGATATGAGTACCATCACAATAACAGAGAACGGACACTTCCCGTCCGGTCAAAAACTCTTCAATAACGATCTCATTGCCGGCATCTCCAAACTGCTTGTCTAACATCAGTGTCTTTACCCCCGCCTTTGCCTCCTCCAGGGTATTGCAGATCAGTACACCCTTGCCGAGAGCCAGCCCGTCTGCTTTCAGTACGACCGGCATCTTTGATGCCTCCAAATAGGTGATGGCAGCATTTGGATCTATAAAATTTTCATAGGCAGCCGTGGGAATCTTATATTTCTTCATAAGATCTTTGGAAAATGCTTTCGACCCCTCAATGATAGCAGCATTTTTCCTTGGGCCGAATACCCGCAGCCCACGTTTTTCAAACACATCTACCACACCGCCTACCAGTGGGTCATCCATGCCAATGATAGTCAGGTCAATGCAGTTTTTCTCTGCAAAATCCGCCAGTCTTTCAAACTCCATCGCCGTGATATCAACACACTCTGCCACCTGGGCAATACCGGCATTGCCAGGTGCGCAATAAATCTTCTCCACCTGACTGCTCTTCGCCACACTTACTGCAATGGCATGTTCACGTCCGCCGCTTCCTACAATAAGAACTTTCATGATTACCTCCATTTATCTATCTACTCTTCGAACCAGATTATCCACGATTTCAATCCTGCCATTGGCAATGAGGTTGATGGCCTCCGGGAGAATCTTCCACTCTGCCTGTTCCATCACCCGTTTCTGCAAAATCTCCGGCGTATCCCCATCTTCCACTTCCACTGCTTTCTGCAGGATGATAGGTCCGCTGTCAGTGCCCTCATCTACAAAGTGAACGGTTGCCCCCGTCACTTTATTTCCCCTTGCCAGCACACTCTCATGTACTTTCAGCCCATAATAACCGGCACCGCAATGGGATGGGATCAGCGAGGGATGTATATTGATCATGCGCCCCTCATATGCCTGGACAAAATTGGCTGGAAGGATCACAAGATAGCCTGCAAGAACCACAAGATCAATCTTTGCATTCTGTAATGCCTTAATAAGCTCCTCGCCAAACAACTCTCTTGTCCTATAATCTTTTGGCACAAGTACAGCAGAAGGGATGTTTTTCTTTGCCGCCCTTTCCAATGCATAAGCCTCTGGCTTATTACTGATAACAAGTGAAATTTCAGCATTTGTGATCACTCCGTCATCAACACTGTCAAGGATCGCCTGAAGGTTTGTACCACCTCCGGATACCAGCACAGCAACTTTTAGCATAATGTGATTCCTTTCTCACCTTTTTTGATCTCGCCCATAATATACGGTATCTCCCCTGCAGCCTGGACTGCCTGGACTGTCTTTTCCACGTCCTCTTCCGCCACTGCCATAATCATGCCGACACCCATATTATATGTATTAAACATGGCATGTTCTTCTATCTTACCCTCTCTTGCCAGCATCTGGAAGATCGGCGGCACGGCAAAACTATTCTTCGCAATAAAAGCATGAGTCTTTTCATTTAGCATTCTTGGGATATTTTCATAAAATCCGCCACCGGTAATATGGCTGCACGCCTTGATCTTTACTCCTGCCTCTTTCACACTGCGGAGTGCTTTTACATAGATCTTAGTCGGTGTCAAAAGGATCTCACCCAAAGTCAGGTCACTTTCCAGGCACTCATAACTGTGGTTCAGTGTCTCAGCACTCATGGAAAATACACTGCGCACCAGAGAATAACCATTACTGTGAATACCGGAAGAAGCCATACCAATCAGCACATCACCTGGCTTCAGTTCCCTGCCTGTGATCATATCCTTCTTATCTACGACCCCCACCGAAAAACCGGCCAGATCATATTCATCGACAGGATAAAATCCTGGCATCTCCGCTGTCTCCCCGCCGATAAGGGCAGAATCAGCCTGACGGCATCCTTCGGCAACACCGCTCACGATAGTCGCGATCTTCTGTGGCTCATTCTTACCGCAGGCAATATAATCTAAGAAAAACAACGGCTCACCGCCTGCACAGGCAATATCGTTGACACACATGGCAACACAGTCAATGCCAATAGTATCATGTTTGTCCAACAGAAAGGCAAGTTTCAGTTTCGTTCCCACACCATCTGTCCCGGAAACCAGTGTCGGCTCTTCCATATCTTTGAAACCCTTCATGGAAAATGCGCCAGAAAATCCTCCAATATCCGTCAGAACCTCCGGCCTCATCGTAGATGCAATATGTTCTTTCATCAGGGATACTGCCTCATATCCGGCTTCAATGTCAACTCCTGCTTTTTTGTAGTCCATCTGTATTACCTCCTATATGTAGTGCAATCCACATACCATTGTAGCATCTTTTGTATCCATGGTCAACATGAACATAATTTGAAATACACAAAAGAAACAGGACATGTGAAACTGGTTTTTCAAAATCATGTGGTAACATTTTGTGTAGATGAGATGCCCAAAATACTATATTCAGCATGAGATTTTCTCCCACAAAAAGCGGAATTTGGCATCAGTATGCGACAGCACCTCATTATACCGAAGAGATTGGAAAACGGATGTACTTAATGAGTACATGCTATCAGAAGGGTGTGAAATTTTGGTAGAATCAGCCACAGTTCTGATAAAACGCTTTTCTTTCTTCGAAAATTCTGGTAGAATGTTACTGTTCACATATTGAAATACAAGGAGGTACATGAAGATGGCAAAGAAAGGGTCTCTTCTCTCATTCCGGCCGGATATTAAAGTGGTCGATGCAACAATCCGCGACGGAGGTCTTGTCAATGATTTCCGCTTTACTGATGATTTTGTCAGAGCACTATATCACGCCAATGCTCAAGCGGGAGTTGATTATATGGAGTTTGGATACAAAGCATCTAAAGATATATTTGACGAAAAGGATTTTGGGGTATGGAAATTCTGCGATGAAGATTCCATCCGCCACATCGTCGGCGACAATGATACAGATATGAAAATCGCTGTTATGGCAGATGTCGGAAGATGTAACTACAAACGTGACATCATCAATAAGGCAGACAGTGTCATTGACCTTGTCCGGATCGCAACCTATATCAATACCATTCCCGCTGCCCTGAAAATGGTGGAACATTGTCATAACCTCGGTTATGAGACCACTGTAAATATCATGGCGATCTCCAATGCCAGGGAAGCAGAGATCAGTGAAGCCCTGGAGATGATCGGCAATAGCCCGGCAGATGGAATCTATATTGTAGATAGTTATGGAGCGCTATATATGGAAGAGATTGAGGATCTGACAGAAAAATATCTGGAAATGGCAGAAAAATACGACAAGTATGTAGGAATCCATGCACATAATAACCAGCAGCTCTCTTTCGCCAATACCATTACTGCCCTGACACATGGCGTCAGCTATCTGGATGCCACCGTAAGTGGCATGGGGCGCGGTGCCGGAAACTGCGCCAGTGAACAATTGCTCGGTTTTCTCAAAAACCCTAAATACGATATCATCCCCATCCTGAAATTTATGGAAAAATATATCGAGCCATTGAAAGAGCAGGAGGTTGAGTGGGGATATAATGTACCATATCTTCTGACCGGGCAGACAAACAGGCATCCCCGTTCTGCCATCGCTGCCACAAAGGAAAAACGCACGGATTACCTGAACTTCTATCTGGAATTAAATGATAAGGATTGAGAAAAGCCTGCAAATTGTGAAACTTCAAGATTTGATTGCGTTTTAATAAATCTTTCTCCGCCACAGGGGATAAACCTTATTCCCCTGTATGCGGTTTTAATAACATCAGCGTATCAAGAAGAAAACGGTGTAACCCCTTTTACAGGGTTACACCGCATCTTCAACTATTTCGTCGGCTCCAGTATCCATTTCTGGCACTCTCCGCCCCAGAAATTCCACTGGTTCACATTACCGCCTGCTTCTTTACTCCAGTCATACACATCCAGACCTGAAGCGCAATTACTTGCCCTAGTCAGGATCGCATAGGTACCATCTGACTGCTGCTCAATCCTGAACTGCTGGTTGCTGGCTCCCTTGTAGGTGTACTGCAGGATATTCGTGCCATCAGCAGTCTTTGCCCCTGCCACATCCACGCATTTTGAATAACCTGTCGCACCTGTCAGGATATGGTAATATCCATTTCCATCTGATACAATCTTAAACTTCTGTGCATCACATCCATTGTAGGACCACTGACGGACATTAGCATTGTTCGCTGTACTTCCGTTCTCAATATCCAGATACAGTCCGGAATACAGATTCTTAATGTAATAAGTTCCCGCCACATTTGATGTAGTGGCTGAAGCACTTGTCTTTGTCGCCCACACGGCTTTATTATCTGTACCAATCAATGAGAATGTCATCACATTTTTGTGGTTGGAGGACTCGTCTTTCTGCTTAAAGAACACCCCTTTGTAAGTGACACCGCCGATCACCATCTTACAGTAATAAGTTCCCGGTGTATAACTCCATGTGCCGCTGTAAGCCCCTGACACTGTACCATTTGAATTCAGGGTCACAGAACTGGTCTTGAGCATTCCTACATTTGTTGTTGAGGCATCCAGTCCATGATTTACGATTTCATAGGTTCCGGACATATCACTCATACTGTATCCGGTATTGGAGATGGAACTTCCCAGATATTCATAAACTGCCGTCACCGGCCAGTTATCCTCATTCAGAAACTGCTGGTGAACTCTCATCTCATGGAATTCATAGCCATCATCAAATCTGGTATGGTAAACAAGATATCTCTGTCCATCGTTATCAATAAATGCCGAATTATGCCCTCCTGATTTGTAACCCTTTGTACTGAGGGTAGAGTAATTATAATTGCCGAACAGTTTGATACCTCTTGTCCCCTGATTTGTTGATGATGAAAAGATCGCTGAATTTCCTGCTGCATCTGTATAGTTTCCATCAATTGTCTTAGAACGGTACATGCGGATATGGTATCCACCATCGGATCCAAGCCATCCATAGGTTACATACAGATAGTAATATCCAGATGTTTTATCGTAGATAATATAAGGTGCCTCACCGGATTTCCCATATCCTCCGGCAATCCTCTTGCCAAAATACCCATCTGTCTGTCCACTGTTATTCTTTGGATAGACAGGCTGTCCGGTATTCTTATCAATTTGCAGGATATAGATGCCGCCTGACCAGGAACCATATGTCATCCACATTTTTCCACTTGCATCCATCAAAACAGTAGGATCAATGGCATTCGGGAATAATGTATTGTTGTAAGCCCCTTTGCTGTTAAACCATCCGCTCCGGACAGAACTAAGTTTTCCTTCTGCAATCAGAGAGGGAATATTGGTATTCCCATAATAGGTATCCACTGTCTTTGTTCCCAGAGAAGATTTTGTTGTTACTGAATTATTTCCTTTCGTAAATCCGGAATAGACCACAGTATCCACATAAGAAAATGGACCATTGGCAGACTTTGAAACTGCATAGCCAATACAGGAACGGATATAGGTGGAAGAGGTACTATAGTATATCATATAAGCGCCCTTGCTTCCGTCATTCCAGACATATTCAGAATTGTAAACAATATCCGGTGCCCATACGGCATAACCGCCAGAACAATCCTGATCGTTATAGCCTGCCCACTGGAAAGAAGATGCCAGTGCTGTCTCCAGCGGTTCTCCTTTTGATGCTGACTTGCTTCCGCTGTTTTTCTCCGCTTCCACAAGATTCCACTTCTGACAGTCACCACCCCAGAAATTCCACTGGTTCACATTGCCGCCTGCGTCTTTCGACCACTCATATACATCCAGGCCTGACTTGCAGCCACTGACTTTTGTAAGAATCGCATAGGTACCATCTGCCTGCTGCACAATGCGGTACTTCTGCATCTCACCGCCCCAGTATTCCCACTGCATAATATTGGCCCCATCCTTTGATGAACCACTGTCTACATCAAGACCTGCCCGATAATTGGATGCTCCTGTCAAAATATAATAATAACCATTTCCCAGTGACACGAACTTAAATTTCTGTGCCTGCGATCCGTTATATGACCACTGGCGGATGTTTGCGCCATTGGCGGAAGAACCGTCTGCCACATCCAGATACAAACCACTGAATTTATTCTGGATATAGTATACGCCTTCCACATTTTCGCTTACATACAGAGACTGGTTGCCATATCCCTGTGTCCCCAGCCCTGACCAGTTTCTCAGGTCACTTGATTTTGCCTGAGCCAGGTGGGAACCATAGGCATAATATGTGTTGGATGCCGAATCATAATAGATCGACGGATCATGTACAGAAATCCTTGTTGTGTTTGATGTGGCGGAAGAACTCGCTGCCCCCTCTGCCCTGTTACTATTTCCCGGATACAGCACTGTCACTACCAAAACCAATGCTGTCAATAACGCAATTCCTCTTCGAAAGGCTCCACGCCTTCTCTGTGTGAAATTCATTTTTCCCTTCCTTTCTTAAATTATTTTGAAATATTTTCCCATCCCTATCCATACCAGGTAATGTTATTCTTCCATACACCTCCTTTTTGTGTAAAATAACCCAGTCCCTTACTTTCGATCATACATTATTATATAATTTGTTGCAATACTAAATGGCAACAAAAAGACATTTGATTACAATTGCACAATCAAATGTCTTTTTATTTTATTTTCTTGTTATTTTTGCACAATCACTGTGCTGTGCCATCTATTTTTTTCTGTACCTGGCCTTTTACTTCTGTCAGATTCTGTATCATTGCATCTAGTTCTTTCAGAGTCATCTGGCCATCTTCTTCTGTCGTATCTGCGATCTGTTCTTTTATTTTGACAGACATCTCCGTAAGTTTCGATTTCATGGCAGTAAAATTCTCATCCGCCATCAGTGAATTATCCTGTACCATTTTTTCAATATCTGCATACAATTGTAACGCTGTGTCTGTCTTTGTTATAACCGTATCCGATGTCTCCTTTTTGATCCCATCTCCGCATCCTGTCAACAGTCCCAGGCAGAGCCCTGCTGCTGCCATGGTAAACAGGGCTTTTTTTGCCTTTGTCATCATCCTGTTCATAATATAGTTCCTCCCATCTCAGTTTGCTTTTTCCCATACGGTACCTTCACGGGTATCCTTCAGTATAATGCCTTTTGCCGACAGTTCATCACGGATCTCATCTGCCCTGGCAAAATCTTTTTCTTTCTTTGCTGCCTTTCTCTCTTCTAGCATCCTCTCCACATATGCCGAGAGTTCAGAATCCACCTTTTCTTCCGGTACGGCTTCCAATGCTCTTGTCAGGCCCAATGAAAGTACTTCTTCATACCGTACAACCAGTTTTCTCTTTGTGGCGTCAGTGAAATTCTCTTTCAGCATATCATACAGTACTGTGATGGCGGAAGATGTATTGATATCATTTGCCAACGCCTCTGCAAATCTCTTCTCATATACTGCATAGGCAGTTTCGTCCACAGGCCCCTCTTCACTGAGATTCTTTACCCTCTTAAATAGTTTATCATAAGTAAGTGCCACATTGTCAAGCCCTTCCCATGAAAACTCCAGCGGTTTCCGGTAATGTGACAACAGGCAGAACAGCCGGTAAGTCATGGGATCATATCCTTTTTCTTCCAAAAGGGATATGGTGAGAAATTCTCCCTTGGACTTACTCATCTTCCCGTTCTTTGTATTCAGGTGGTTGACGTGAAACCAGTAATTACACCACTTATGACCGGTATAAGATTCACTCTGGGCAATCTCATTTGTATGGTGCGGAAAAATATTATCCACACCACCGCAGTGGATATCCATATATTCTCCCAGATGTTTCATGCTGATACAAGAACACTCAATATGCCATCCCGGGTATCCAATACCCCATGGACTGTCCCATTTCATCTCCTGGTTTTCAAACTTTGATTTTGTAAACCAGAGCACAAAATCCGTTTTATTCTTTTTGTTTGTATCCTCATCCACATCACTGCGAACTCCCACTTTCAGATCCTCTTCATTCTGGGTGGACAGCACATAATACTGAGCCAATTTTGAAGTGTCAAAATATACATTTTCCCCAGATAAATAGGCATAACCTTTCTCCAACAGGACTTCGATCATATGGATAAATTCTGGAATGCAGTTCGTTGCTGGTTCCACCACATCTGGCTTTTTGATTCCCAGTTTCCGGCAGTCCTCCATAAAAGCATCCGTATAGAACCTTGCGATATCCATTACGCTCTTATGTTCTCTCTTTGCCCCGGCAAGCATTTTATCCTCTCCGGTATCCCCATCACTGGTAAGATGTCCCACATCCGTAATATTCATAACCCGCTTTACATCATACCCCACATAGCGCAAATATTTCTCTAACACATCTTCCATAATATAGCTCCGCAGATTGCCGATATGTGCATAATGATATACGGTAGGTCCACAGGTATACATCCCAACCCTTCCCTCTTCATTGGGAACAAATTCTTCTATCTTCTTCGACAAGGTATTATATAAACTGGTTTTCACATCTAACATCTTGTATGACCTCTTTCCTCCATGTTTTTTACCCATACTACCATATAATGGCCGGATTTTCAAGATAGGCCTGCTTAAATAGAAACCCCTGTCTACATTCAAAGTTACTTTTTTACTTTCACTTTAATCTTCACATATAAACCGTTTTGTGTATAAACATATATACTGCATGTCCCTTTTTTCTTTGCCGTAATCTTTCCTTTCTTATTTACAGACGCAACTTTCGTATTGGTTGATTCATAACGGAATTTGGCAATATGCACTTTGACTTTCTTTACTGGTTTGAGTTTTGCACTTATTTTCTTTGTCTTTCCCTTTTTTAAAGTCAAATTCTTCTTTGCCAATATCTTTACCGGATTTGCTGCTTTTCCGCCTGTCGTACAGGCATGGACAGATTTGGACTGTGCAAAAACCCTCATTTCACCGCCAATTTTCTTATAAGCAGCTACAATATATTTGTAATATTTCCCACGCTTTAGTTTCTTTATGGTAACACTTTTTTTCGATGATGATACCTTACCGATCTCTTTCAGTTTTTTGCCGCAGGCAGAACCATATATAATGTACCCTTCTGCCCCTTTTACTTTCGACCAGGAAAGCTTGACTGAATTTTTCCCGCCCTTCGCATTAAGACGCAGGCCTGCAAAAACAGATCCTTTGGGATCTCCTTTGTCCGTGTTGGTATTGGTAAGAATCTTTCCTGCCTCTGCCAGACTGATCGTCCCCTTTTTTTCTCCTGATGGAATTGTGTCTGTATCTTCTGGCGGCGCCGCTGAATGATCTGGTTTCTGTGTCGGGACAGACGGATCGTCTGGCTTCTGGGTCGGGATAGACGGGTCGTCCGGTTTCTGCGTTGGGGTAGACGGGTCGTCTGGCTTCTGGGTCGGGATAGACGGATCGTCTGGCTTCTGCGTTGGGGTAGACGGATCGTCTGGCTTCTGCGTTGGGGTGGTTGGATCATCCGGATCTTCTCCACCTGTCTCATCCTGATACATTTTTTCCACCTGGGCGTCTGACAATGCCATATTAAAGATCATTACATTGTCAAACATAGCCTCACGGACATCTTCATCATCCCAGATCCTTCCAGAACCAATCGTTGTATATTCCGCTTTCTGAATGCTGTCTGTCAGGCTGGCATTAAAGCAGTTTGTCAGATTTGCTGAAGTGGCCTCTACCAACTTGCCATCCAGATACAGCCGGATTCCTTTGGTATCGACAGAATATGTGATGTGATGCCATTCATTTACAGAAAAAGGTTTCGTGGCATCTTCCCCTATTCCTTTTGTATCGCTAAATGCATCTTGTGTTGCATTGATTCTGGCAATAAGATTGGCACTGATCCGGGTCATGGGCCAGGCATTCTTTGCACCACTGCGGTTCGCCTCAAACAGTGCGCTGTGCCCAAATGTACCAGCACCGATATTTGCCCACATACTGACAGTATAGCCATTATTTGTCACAGTTGTTAATACATCAGCAGGAAGACGGAGATAACTGTTTGACTTTGCTCCCTCTGGATTTTTAATAGAAAGGATATTGCCACGGTCTGGGTCTGTTTTAATAACTGCAGATCCTCTTAGTTCCGCTCTTCCTGTTTTGGCAGAACCTGTCATTGGCGTTATTTTGCCACCAAGGGTTCCTGACTCAAAATCAAAACCATAGATCAGGGAATCATTCAGGAATGCATTTGAGGCATCATTATTGTGAAGAGTTTCAACCTCCTCCTCAGATAATGTTTTATTATATATGGCAATATTATCAAACCTGGCATCCCTGACATCCTCATTATCCCAGATTACCCCTGCTCCTACTGTCACATGTGCTGCCTTGTGAATACTGAAATCATTGGTACGATCAAATGGCCCGCTGAGATTTTCTTTGGCTGTCTGGATCATCTTTCCATCCAGATAGGTACAGATTCCACTGCTATTGACGGAATAAACAACGTGATGCCACTGATTTCGGGTGAGCAGTGTTTCTGGGCCAGGAAGACAATCAACATATCCATTCGCATTAATGTGGGATTTTAGATTTGCGCTGACCCTTGTCATGGGATATGCATTATTACCCGAAGAACTCACAGATTTCCCATCTCTATTAGCCTCAAATAATGCACTGGGTGCAGCTACATCTGTTCCAGCATTTACCCACATGCTGACAGTATAACCATCCCCTGTAACAGTAGAAAGTGTATCATTGGGAAGCCGGAGATAATTCACCATTTTCGCCCCTTGTGCATTCTGGATATGCAGGACATTTCCCCGTTCTGTGTCTTTCTCGATCACTGCTGTCCCAACAAGAGAAGCCTGTCCTGACTTGGCAGACTGGGTCACTGGTGCAATTTGGTTTGCTTCAACTGGCGCTGTCTCAAAATCATATCCATATATCATAGATTCCTTATATGGTTGAACCGTTGGGGCGGAAGTTACCATTGCTGTAGGTGTAGGTGCAGATGGGTTTTGTGTAGGTTTCTCAATCGGTTCCTCACCAGTCCAGTCATAATATGCTGTCTTCTTGCCCCATCTCTGAAGACCGTTCTGGATATTGATCCCCATGATCGTATAGGTTGCCCGGTTGTTCTCCCAGTCCCAGGATGGTACGATCTTATATTTCTCCTCTGCATTTCCCAATACTATGGTCACTGTATTCTTCCCAGAATAATGCCATGTTCCGCTGGTACTGCCCACTGAAGCGGTATAATCCGGATACATTTGAAGGGTTTTGGAGGTTACCGCCCTTCCTTCCTTTGTGTACGAAAACTCTATCCTCTCATATTTACCAGGGACAAATTCTACCGGCACCTTCTGCTCCTGCTCCCCTGCATATAAAGACGGATTGGAAATAGGCCAGCCCTCCTCTGTCCAGAACAACTGACGGATATTAACATACACAGAACCATCTGCTTTTGATCCATCACCTTCTCTTGCATGGGCCACACACCAGTATTTTCCATCCTCTTTATAGACAGAGTTGCCGCCGATACACATCCAGCCATTGCTTTTGTTAAATTTATGGTTGGTAGCAAGCTTATATCCAACTTCAAAAGTATTGGAAGCCAGATCTGTCATATCCTTTCCATTATAATCTTTATATGGACCTGTGACAGATTTACTCCTGCCGATACGCATACTGTAACTTCCAGCGCCCCTGTCCTCATTCGTGAGATTTCCACAAGAAACTACCAAATAATAATACTCCGTCTCTTCACTATAAAAGATGAATGGTCCTTCACAGGCTCCGTTATCATTTGCTACAGGCCGTTTCGCAATGATCGTACCTGGAGTGCTGTCCGAGTTTTTGTCACTGCTCTTCAGGTATCCTGTTGCAGCATCTATTTCAGCAATCTTAATTCCACCAAAGAAAGAACCCCAGACCATATACATCTCCCCATTGGTGTCACATATAATATTGGCATCTATGGCGTTTACTCCGCCAGCAGCCCATCCGGCATTGGTTGATTTCACAACAATTCCTTTATGTGTAAATGGTCCCTCTGGCTTAGCAGAGGTTGCCAATGCAATACAGGAAGTTCCACCAGATACACCGGAACAGGAATAGTACATCCGATACTCATTTCCATATCGATACACTTCTGGTGCCCATAAGTTACCCTGAATATAAGAAGCCACTTCTGAATTTGCCGGTATAAGACCAGATAGTCCTACATATTCCCAATTAACCATATCCCTGGAACGCCGGATCTCCACATCCTTTTTAGCCTCAGTACCGATAAGGCCAGTAGAATACATATAATAATATCCGTTATCTGCTTTAATCAGACTGGGATCATGAACCCACTGTCTCCTGTTATTATCTTCTGAATATGGAGTCGGCGCAGGGGGAAATTTAATGGAACTGTCACTGTTCTTTGATGCATCCATCTCATGTGGTTGATAAGGAGAAGGTGTCTGGATGGGGCCAGAACCGCCTTCCTCTTTGTAGAGGTCTGCCACATCTTCCGCCGTCAGGGCCGTTTTGTAAATTGATACATCCCTCATATAGCCGACATAATCCGGATCTGCCGAATACTTAGACCGCCCCAGGTCAAAACAATTATATTGCTTTAATGTATTTAAGATCCGACGGTTATCATTTTCTGCCCCTCCAACCCGATTTCCATTTAGGTAAAGGGAAATCTCTGTGGCAGACAATGACACAACAGCATGATTCCATGCCCCATAATTGACATCCACAGCTTCATATACATCACAGTTTAACTCTGCTCCCTCACCCTGCATCCAGGCACTATTATTGGAATTATAGGAAAACTGCATTCCGGGCGTCAGAAATATAAACGGCGGATTATTTGCAAACGCACTATTTCCAAAATCAAATAACCGTGACCACTCGCCTGTTGACTCATCGGCGTTAAACCAAAGAGAGACCGTAAGTCCGGTAGATGCGCTAATCGAACTAAACGATGTATTTGGAAGTGTAATATAGCTGGTATTATTTTTTGTCCCATTAAACTTCGCTACATTCTTATCCACTCCTTCTGTCTTTACAAAAGATACATTCTGGCACTGCCCCAGACCACTGCCAGAAGACAGATCCCAGTTCGCCACCCGCTCACTCTGGTATCCAGCCGCCTTCACTGGCACAGGATTGTGCCACGGAACTGTAGTTAACATAAGAACCACAGCTAATATAATTGCTATCTGCTTTCTTTTTCCCATAAACTTGCCTCCATCACATATAATTTGTAACACTCTACCTTTGAATTAGAAAACTAATCCATTTTGTGAATAATTATACTAAAATCATGGTCAAAGTCAAGCCTTATATAGCAATTTGTACAAAGAGGGGGACGCCTATCTGCTATAGATACAAACGGCGTCCCAGATACTTCGCTCAACGGCACCAATTTGAACCCGCCGCTAAGCTAGAAACATATTTCTATTTTAAGCCATATTTGTCTACCCCTGTCATATTTGCCACAGCATCTTCGGACATAATATAAACATTCAAAGATCCCTTCTCGCACACATAATACCCTTCCTCACAGGATTTTCCAATACACAATTTAAGTGACTTATACTCACGATCCAATTCTGCAATCTCGCCAGCCGCATTGCCAGATACTGAATCGCCAGAACTTTCCGCCCCATCTTTTTTCTCATAATATTTAATGCTGATAACAGATGACGGATCCTCCAATCCATATTTCTCCAATTGGTCAGACTTGTATTCTGCCAGACTGTCATAAGAAAGGGAAGTAAAATATTCCCTTACCATATCCCATTGTGAATCGCCTTCTTTCACAGTCTTTGTATACGGTCTCACGATTGACCAATTTTTCCTATCCTCTCCCAGTGCTGCCTCAAAATCATCTCCCTCTTTGTTTTCAACTTTCAGATATGTTATATGGGAGGCATTAATCTCTGGCAGCTCTTCCATCTGGATCAGGGAATTTTTCTCAATATCAAAGGTGCTGTACATTTCCTCATCAAAACAGTAAACCCTATCATCCGAAGCGGCTAATCCATAATACCCTCCTGTAATAGGGACAACCGTTCCTAATTTATACTGGTAGCTTTTTCCATCCTCTGTCTCAACTGTAATGGTCATTACCGGATCATCCAGGCCATATTGTGTAAGATCCTGGTCCTCTGCCAGATGGATCTCCCTGGAGGCTTTCACCGGATCCAGGCAGCCAAAGAGTCCTGAAATGGTATCATGGTTCAGCGGAACTTCTTTATCCTCTGGAAACTGCCATGTATCTTCTTTTTTCCTGACAGAATAGATTTCCTTTCCCTCTTTTTCTATCACAAGGGAAGAGATCAATGTGTTGTCAATCTTATCCACTGTGATACTCTCTGCCTCTTCTGTCCCAGATTCCTCATCCTTCCTCTGTGGCATCAAAAAATACAATAAGATTAATCCCACTAGTGTGGTACAAAGAATAGCTAACAGTATAAGACTTTTTTTCTTCTTAGCCATCAACGTTTCCTCCTTCTAAACCAGATTACGAATCCAATGATCAGCAATGTCAGCGGCAGAATGACCACCAGTGCTGCCGTCCAGAATACAACACTGCCGGATGCAATGTTCACCGTCGCCTGAGAAAGGCTTCTTGATGGTATGGCAAGACTGGAGACTTCCTCACCCGTCAGCCAGGCCAGGGAATTCAGCAGCATGGAACGGTTGCCATACTGGTTTGTCGAAGTCACAGCATCAGTGGCAAAATCCGGAGAGGCATACACCACAAGCCGTGTTTCACCATCTGCATAAGCGTCATCCTGACCGGCTGCTGCACTTGTCGCCGCACCAGAAGCTGTATCATCAGATTCTGCATGGGTATCACTCACCGCCATGGCAAGGCTGAAAGGCCCTGCGATATCCGAATCCACTTTATTGGAATAATCCATTTCTTTATTATCTGTCCGGCTATAGGCAGCCTCAGAAGTGTCCAGAAGGGATTCCACTGTCAGACCGCTCCTTGCATCCGACTGACTGGTAAGCCCGACGGAATAATCCATATATACCATAGAATTTGCAGCATCTGCTGTGATATCATGGCTATTCACATTAGGAAAATAGGCAAGAGGCAGATCCGGCCGCAGGGCAAGTTCTGAATCCACCACATATCCTTTTTGTGCATTTACCCCATAATCACTCAATAATTTATAATAATTTGTTGTGGAAGCTGCCTGCATGTTCAGGAAGAACATTGTCCTGCCGCCCTCCTGCAGATAATCACGGAGGATCTTATACTCCTCTTCGTTAAAATCATATTGGGGCGCATTGACAAGAAGAAGGTCACAGTCCTTCGGCACCCGGTCTGCTGACAACGTCTCCAGCGTATCAGTCACATAATTGCTTTTTCCAAGCATATCACGAAAAGCGGATCCGAGTTCTACTTCCCCGTGCCCGGAAGTCATATACACTTTCTTTGTTGATCCTGAAGTAAGGCTCTGGATCGCAGCAGTCACCTGTCCCTCTAAATCAATAGAATAGTTATAAGAACCAGATGTATAATCGGCCTCTGACACGATGAGGCTTTCTGCAGATAAATATTTATTGGTATTTTTCGTCGTATTTACTACAATGATATCATGATTGCTGACCTCTTCATCCGTATATTCCTTTGCAAAGGCAGGATACTGTACCGGATCTTTCTTCTCGACCTTGATATGGGCAAGTTTCCCATATTGGTCCACGATTCTCTCTATATCAATGTTCTTTCCTATGTTCAGTGTCTCCTGCCCTTCCTGACACAGATAATAGATGGTGATCTCATCCTGCAGCCCGCTGGCAAGATTCCTCGTCTCTTCGGATAATGTGTACATATCATCTTTACTGAGATCCACAGAGAGATCCATCTTGCCGACAATAAGGTTCAATACAATGACCACCGCTATCACTACCACCATGATCAGTGTCTGGAATCCACCCATCTTAAAGTTCCGGCTGGAAAATGCCTGTTTTATATTTTTACCTGACTTCATACTTACCTCCTGTTATCCGTTATATCTCTTCTTCTGAATGCGTTGTATCGTCATAAATACAAAGAGAAAGCTGACACTTAGGTAATAAACCAGTGCACTGACATCAAAAACGCCCAGCGTAAAGTTGGAATAACGGTCTGTGATAGAAATACTTTCAAGAACATTACGAATGAGACTGGTGAAACGATCCGTAAATAAGAGATAAGATGCCACCAGTACGGCTTCAGCCGCCAGACCAAGTCCTGCCGCCAGCCAGCCATTATGAATCCAGAAATATAATACAATGGCAAGAACCAGGATCAGCACAGCCAGAAAATAGAAATTAAACATACTTCCTGCCGGGAGCAGGCTGGCAATCCCTGTCATAAGAAAAGTAAAGATCATGATAACACCAGATGCCACTGCTGCGATCACCTGGCTTTCTGTCAGGGAAGAGATAAACAGCCCGATGGCAATATAAGCAGCCCCCAGAAGAAAGAAACCAAGGGTACTGCCATAAGCAATGGCAAAATCCACTGTTTCGCCATTAGCCGCCACTTTACTCACAAGATTACTGAATAATAATGGATATGTGCATACAATCAGCATAGCAATGCCAAACAGGGTGATCAGGGCCAGATATTTTCCTGCAATGATCTTCGTAACAGTGACCGGCGCCGTGTACAGAAGCTGGTCTGTCTTCTGGCGGTTTTCTTCTGCCACACTCCGCATGGTAAGAACCGGCACCAGCAGAAATACAAATACCATCTGAATGCCATCATAGATATAACTAAAATTTACCACTCCATTGATGAGATTATAGATCACAAAATACAACCCGGTCATTACAAGGAAAAAGGCTATAAATACCCACCCGATCATAGAGGTAAAATAAGCATGCAGTTCCTTTTTATATATCGCTAACATTGTCTTCCTCCTTTTGTTTCATCAAATTCTTTTTCTTCCTGGCACTGTGGCCGCCCTGCTGGCGGGAACCGCTTCCCGTCAGGCTGATAAATGCCTCTTCCAAAGTTGGCTCTTTGGATACCATCTCAAGGATCGGGCACCGTATCTCTGCCATGGCATAGAAGATTTCCTCACGTACATCATATTCTGACGGACTGACAAGCTCTGCCTGGCATATCCCGGCATCTCCCGTCTTCAGTATCCGCATATCTGAAATATGTTCCATCTTATCTAAAGCACTCTGGATCTGTTCTTTTTCTCCTCTGACCTGCAGAGTGATAGTATTCTTTCCCTCAGCTCTTTTAGCGATCTCTTCCGGAGTATCTGCTGCAATCAGCCTTCCCTCGTTTATTATCAGAATCTGGTTACAAACAGCATCTACCTCCTGCATAATATGGGAGCTGAGCAGGATCGTATGCTGCTTACTCAGTTCCCGAATCAGGTCTCGGATCTCCATAATCTGTTTTGGATCCAGTCCCACCGTAGGTTCATCCAGGATCAGGATGTCCGGATCCCCAATCATGGCAGCAGCCAGCCCGACACGCTGTTTATATCCCTTCGACAGATGTTTGATAAGCCGTTCTGATACATCCCCAATCCTTGTCTTACGCATGACCTTCGTCATCACTTTCTCTTTGTCGTCTTTCTTTACCTTCTTGAGGTCACAGACAAAGGAAAGGTATTCCCGCACCAACATATCCGGATACAGAGGCGGCTGCTCTGGAAGGTAGCCGATACTGGCTTTCACTTTCTCCGGTTCTTCATAAACATCATATCCATTCACCTTCACAGATCCCTCTGTCGCTGATATGTAGCCGGTGATAATGTTCATTGTAGTTGATTTACCTGCGCCATTGGGTCCCAGAAACCCGACGATCTGTCCCTTATCTACCTGAAAACTCAGATCATCAACAACATTCCGGTCACCATACCGTTTCACCAGATTTTTCACTTCTATCAAAATCTGAAACCTCCTTTTTCATCCGATGGATCATACCTGCACCATCGGGCCATAGTCATTTCTCATTACACTATAATTCCTATTTGTCAAGAAAACATGACGCAATTGTTACGAAACCGTGAACAGCAACAACATATTTGACAGGAAACCGAAAATAGAGTAAAATTATTCTACTTGTGCAAGAATGCTTGAGAAAAGGATGGAGAAAACAATGAGTATACATTACAAAAAAGAGATCATTTCCCCAGAGGTACTTCAGGAACTATATCCTCTGACAGAAGAAGAAAAAAAATTGAAAGCAACAAGGGATGCTGAGATCCGGGCTGTCATTACTGGTGAATCAGATAAATTTCTCGTGATCATCGGACCCTGTTCGGCAGACCATGAAGACTCTGTCTGTGAATATACAAGCCGCCTTGTCCGTATACAGGAACAGGTAAAGGACAAAATACTGATCATACCACGTATCTATACAAACAAACCACGTACTACCGGTGAGGGGTATAAAGGAATCGTACATCAGCCAGATCCGGAAAAAAAGGAAGATTTCATGGAGGGACTCATCGCCATGAGAAAGATGCATCTGCGTTCGATCTCGGAGACTGGTTTTTTTGCTGCGGATGAGATGCTGTATCCCGAAAACTGGCCATACATCAGTGATATCCTATCCTATGTAGCAGTGGGTGCACGTTCTGTAGAAGATCAGCAGCACCGCATGACCGTCAGTGGCATGGATGTTCCTGCTGGTATGAAAAATCCAACCAGTGGTGATTTCTCTGTTATGCTGAATTCCTGTATCGCTGCACAGGCACCACATACATTTCTATACCGCGGCTATGAGGTAGAGACCGATGGAAACCCTCTTGCCCACACGATCCTGCGGGGTGCGGTAAACAAACATGGGCAGGCGATCCCGAACTACCATTATGAAGATCTGGAACGGCTTCATGAGAAATATTCTTTATTAAACCTGAAGAACCCTGCCTGCATCATCGATGCCAACCACTCAAATTCCGGGAAGAAATATTACGAACAGCCACGGATCGTAGATGAAGTAATGCATAACCGCATGGTGAATCCTGCTATTAGCGAGCTTGTAAAAGGAGTCATGGTGGAAAGTTACCTTCTTCCTGGTTCACAAAAAATAAATGAACATGAATTTGGCAAGTCCATCACCGACGCCTGCCTTGGCTGGGAAGAGACAGAGAGGCTGATCGATAAGATCGCAAATCATTTGTAAAATGGAAAGGATAGCAAAAGCTACATTAAATTTAGTTTGACACAAAGTCTTGATGGCTGGTAACAAAGACTTATAGCTGCAGAGCAAACCACCCGTTAAACGGGTGGTTTGCTGATTTATATTTACTTCCTGATCTTTACTTTTACCGCTTTACTCCATGCCCCTTTCTTACCACTCTTAGAAACAGCACGGATCCGGAAATAATAAGTCTTTTTCTGCTTCAGCTTCGTGATCTTATAACTTACTTTCGTTGTCGTTCTGGTTTTTGCTTTCTTAAACTTCTTATTCTGGCTATACTGTATCTGGTATTTTTTTGCTTTTGATATCTTTTTCCACGATAGTGTAACCGTCTTTTTCTTATTATTCTTTCCCTTCAGGGACTTAACCTTCCCTGGTTTAGAATCTGACCTGATATTCTTATTCAGATCCGTGCTACTCTGATCCCGCACTGTGATCCCGCCATGATTTCCCTCTGTTTTCTGATTACTTCCACCAGAAACTCCCTGCCCCTGGCCAGGGGCAGATGGATTGGAAGAGGTGTTTCCAGACTGGTCATTTTTGTCATTCCCCACTGTAGTCGGTGTACTGTCTGCTGTAAATTCACCCTCGGACTGAACCGATGCCTGAACAGTTCCCACTTTTTTCAGGGAGAAGTTTGCCAGATCATAATGCAGGACAGGACGTACACCATACTCATCCTTTACATAAGATAAATCGCCTCCAATACCCCCACTATAAGAATCTATAAATTCCCTATTATTATAATCAAAAATTTCAGTATAAATTCCAGGTGACCGCAACCACCAACAAGCTATATAAATAGCATTCTCCAATTTTTCCATTCTTGCTCCAGATCCTCCTGTATATGTTGGAAAACCATATTTTTTTTCTATCATATCTTTTCCACTTGGGAGGGATACAAAGTCCTCTGTATCGTTTTCAACTTCCGCCAAAAGAGAGATGGAATCACTTTTCCATATATGTTTCTTTATCCCCCTTTTTTCCTGTTCCGTAAAGGTATCAGCATAAAAACTCCCATTCAGCCATGCCCTGAGTGTGCTTTTCTCCCATGTCACATGTTCTTTATCAGTATTATGAAATTCCTTTTTTGCCAGAATCTCATTCGACAATAGAAATGCATCTCCCTGATCTGAAGATAACACTCTCCACTTTACAGGTTCGCCCCCCTGTTTTCCCAATTCTACAACATCCCACTCACTCTCTGCTAATGCTGTTTCTACTATATCTCTTTGCAGCTCTGGGCACAGAGACGAATCCAGATGCAATACTGGACGGATTCCCCCCGGCTCACTAGCAAGATGACCATAAATACAGTCTCCATCACCTCCAAGGCGTATCCTCAGATCATCAACAACACCACTCCTTCCACCAGTATATCCTACTTTCATCTTTGATCGCTGATATACCCCCTCTTCATCCTCATACGAATAAAATGCGTTTGCATAAGATCTCAGTAAATACTCTAAATACTCATACTCTGAGTATGCTGCATAAGAAGTGGAATCCGCTGTCCTTGCCTGATCCGAATTAATAGGAATTCCATCTACGCTCCCATCAGAAGATATAACCCCATACTCAAAACCATATTCCGTTTTCACCATTTCCTCCGGGGACAGAAGATATATCTTATCCTTCGTGACAATTTCGCTGTCTACCGCATTTGCTTTCTCTTCTCCACTTTTATAATTAATATAGCCATTTCTGCCTTTTGTAGTCACTGTTGTTTCCTTAATCGCATCTTGTTCTTCCGCATCAAAAGCAGCATTATAAAATTCTTTATTCAGCCACTGGCGGATATAACTATTCTCCCATGTAATTGAATCATCATCTGAAACAGTATGATATTTCTGCCGATCCAGTATTTTGTCAGCCATCAGAAATACATCATCCCCATCCACAGACAATACCTGCCATTTGATAGGCTGCTTTTCATCCTTCTGGTCTGCCACACCATCTCCATTTGTATCCTCCTGCCAGTAACTGCCAAAGGTAATGGTATCCCGGACTTTCATCTTCACCCTCGGATTCCGCAAGCCAGAGACAGAATCCAGTTCCCCGCCCTGTACCTCGCTGATCCTTGGATTCTGCAGCCTAACTTTACTTTCTGCCGCCTTTACCGCTGGAGCAGTACCCATACCGGTTCCCAGCAGGGCAAATGCCATAACTGCAGCAAAGATGCGTCTGCCATAACCCTTTTTACTGTCTGATAATCTTTTTCTCATTTTAATCTCCTTTACTATTATTTGATTACTTAATATTACCATAATCCCATCGTAAATGAGAATTAATCGTGAAAAATTATACAAAACCTTCCCGACTGTCCATTACATCACCTTCTCCATCAGTGGGAGGTTTACCCTGACTTCCAGAAGGCACGCTACCAGGAACAAGGCCATAATCACTATGCAGACGGTTTCCTTATGTTCTTTCTTCCCGCTCCCATTCTGCCAGAGAAAGCTGAACAGATACATCGGAGCCAACAAAAGGCACTGTGGGAACAGGCTGGCAAGGTAAAGAATACACCCCCTGCCACCCTTTCCCATAAGAAAGAATAAAAGAAGGAAACCATTACGGATACCTGTATATATTGTAAATCCTCTCTGATAAATCCGTCCCGCCCTGACGTTCACCGACAAGACCCAGAGCAGCACGAAATATTTTCCATGGGACCATAATGCATGAATGTATTCATACCAGAAATTATACTCCCGCCCCTGCCAGGCTGACATATTTCCTTCTAGCTGCTCCATCAGGCCAGAAAAAGAATTCTGGAATAATGTATAAAACACAGCCCCAACAAAAAAGCCGATAAGAAAAAGCAGAACTACCTGTTGAATAAATCCTGCTTTTCTTCCCCGGCTGTTTCGTTCATGATAAGATGCCATGTCCCAAATCCCCCTCATATCTTTATCGTGTCATCTATAACGATACATTCTATGAGAGAATGGGGCAAAACATGCCTTACTTTACAACAAGAACTTTGTATGCCATTATCGCTGCAATCGTCTTTCCATCTGTGATACTGCCATCTGCGATCATTCCGATCACCTCATCCAAAGTATACCTCTCAATCTGTACAAATTCATTTTCATCCAGATGCTGGTGGGATGGAATCAGCTTCTCTGTATAAAAGATTGCGATCTTCTCACTTGTGTAAGCGGCAGCAGAATGATAATCAACCAGATGATGAATCTCATCAGAGAGATATCCAATCTCTTCTTCCAGCTCCCTCGCCGCACATAACATAAAATCTTCCTCTGCGCTGTCACGCCCACCTGCTGGAATCTCCAGCAAAAAATCATCAATGGCACCCCGGTACTGGCGTACCAGAATAATCTTTCCTTCCTCATCCACTGGTATAATGGCAGCAGCGCCTTTATGCTCGATTATATCCCACTGTACCTCATTCCCATTGGGTACTTTCATATCATATGAATAAAAATCAACGATGTGTCCATGGTGCTCCAGATGTTTATCCATGATCTTAAATTTTTCCATTTTCATACCTCTCAATTCTTAAAACTGTGGATTGGCGCGGGAATCCTTCCTTTCCTTGATATGAAATCATCACAGGAAAATTCATTTACCGGCATAACAGGTGCGAATCCCAACAGACCGCCAAATTCTGCCTGATCTCCCACCTCTTTTCCCTGTACCGGGATCAGCCGGACAGCAGTTGTCTTCTGGTTAATCATGCCGATCGCCATCTCATCAGCAATGATACCGGCAATGGTAGTCTCCTTCGTATCTCCCGGAATCGCCACCATATCCAGTCCAACCGAACAGACACAGGTCATCGCTTCCAACTTCTCCAAAGTAAGGGCGCCATCCAGTACCGCATCAATCATTCCGTGATCCTCGCTGACGGGGATAAAAGCCCCGCTTAAGCCCCCCACATAAGAGGATGCCATAACGCCACCCTTTTTCACCTGATCATTCAGCATGGCAAGCGCTGCCGTTGTTCCCGGTGCTCCTGCCTTCTCCAATCCCAGGGATTCAAAGATCTCAGCGATACTGTCCCCGATTGCCGGAGTCGGTGCCAGGGAAAGGTCGATAATTCCAAATGGTACACCAAGGCGTTTCGCCGCCTCATTCGCTACTAACTGTCCGACACGGGTAATCTTAAATGCTGTCTTCTTGATGGTCTCACAGACTACGCTGAAATCCTGCCCTTTCACTTTATCCAGTGCCGTCTTCACCACACCTGGACCACTAACCCCCACATTGATCACCGCATCCCCTTCTGTTATACCATGAAAAGCTCCTGCCATAAATGGATTATCATCCGGGGCATTACAGAATATCACCAGCTTGGCACAGCCAATGGAATCTCTGTCTGCGGTAAGGACAGCCGTTTCCTTAACGATCCTACCCATAAGCCGGATAGCATCCATATCAAGTCCTGTTTTCGTAGAGCCCACATTCACAGAGCTGCATATATATTCTGTGGAGGAAAGCGCCTGTGGTATAGAGAGAATCAGATTTTCATCAGCTTCTGTCATTTTCTTTGATACAAGGGCCGTATACCCTCCTATAAAATTGACACCCACCTTCTCGGCCGCCCGGTCAAGAGTCTTTGCGATCTCTACAAAATCTTCTGGTGTCCTGCAGGCAGAACCGCCCACCAATGCAATAGGCGTCACAGAAATCCGTTTATTTACTATGGGAATACCAAATTCCCTCCCGATCTCTTCACCAACTGCAACCAGATTTTCTGCCATATGGGTAATCTTGTTATAAATGTTGTCACACAATACTTTCAGGTCACTGTCTATGCAATCCAGCAGACTGATGCCAAGTGTAATTGTGCGGACATCCAGGTTTTCTTTATCGATCATTTTATTGGTCTCGATAACTTCATTCAGATTGATCATAACAGCCTCCTATATTCGATGCATATTATCAAAGATTTCCTCCCGCTGCAGACGGATCACGCAGCCGATACTGGTACCAAGCTCTTCCAATTCTGCGGCAACCTCTGAAAATTCTTTCTCTGCACTGGCAAAGTCCACGATCATCATCATATTAAAAAACCCATCCACAATGGTCTGGGAGATATCAAGGATATTTAATCCATTATCCGCCAGATAGGTACAGACCTTCGCAATAATTCCCACACTATCTTTTCCTACTACCGTGATAATTGTTTTCTTCATGATTTGTCTTTCCTTTCCTGATCAGCCCGAAGGCGTTAATTTAAACCCATCTCAAATTGGCGCCGTTGAGCTAAGTTATCGTTAAACATTCAGTCGGCTCATAACGCTCCGCCACAAGAAGCCTGGCATCCATGGAATTCCACATTTCACTCTGTTCCAGTTCGTATGTAACCGTCTGGTAAGCAAGCTCTGGAAAATTATTTTCTTTACTCAGATGCCCCAATACGATATGTTGAAGCCCCGGATGCAGAATCTCCCGGATCAGCCTTGCCGAGGCATCATTAGATAAATGTCCCCTATCACCCAATATTCTCATCTTCAGAGAATATGGGTAATGTCCTACCTGAAGCAGGTTGATATCATGATTTGCCTCAAGTAAAACAGAATCACAGGAAGCCAGATCCTCAATGATCTCATCTGTATAACAGCCCATATCTGTAGCGATCCCCAGCTTCTGGTTTTTGTATTCAATCGTATAGCAGACTGGGTCCACTGCGTCATGGGAGATGGAGAAGGGTTCAACCAGCATCTCTGCCAGCTCCACTTCTTCCCCCGGACGGATACTGTGAAAGAGTTCCGGGGAGATGTTCTTCATATTATTCTTAGTCCATATTGCTTCTATCGTGTCTGCCGTTGCATAAACAGGGATTGGAACCTTGCGGAGCACCGGTCCCAATCCACTGATATGGTCTGTATGTTCATGTGTGATCAGTATCGCCCGAATATTCCCAAAAGAAAGATTCTGTTTCGCCAGTCCTTCCTGAACCCTCTTCATGCTGATTCCCACATCAACTAAAACACCTGATTCTTCTGTCCCAGCATAAATGCAGTTTCCACTGCTTCCGCTGGCAATACTGTATAACTGCATACTATTAACCTCTTACATCTCGTCCTTGATCTGGTCACTGTCGATCGTTATCTGATCACGGCCATTTTTCTTGGAATGATACATTGCCCAGTCAGCGCGGTTCAGCAGTTCACCTGGGTTCGAACAAGTCTCAGGAAAACTTGCAACACCGACACTTGCCCGGACCAGCACTTCCTTGTCTTCGTAAACTACTGGCCCGCTCTTGATCTCAGCATGAATGTCCTTCACGATCTCATACGTTTCCTGCAAATTCTTGTTCATAAATGCTACAACAAATTCCTCTCCACCATACCGTCCGGCAATGCCTCCATTTTGTATTGCCCCTTTATTCAATAAAGTTGCCACATAACGAATCACAGCATCACCACACTGGTGTCCATATGTGTCATTCACCATCTTAAATTTATCGATATCAAATAAGGCAAGAGAAACCGGAGCTTTTCTCTTTACAGCCTCACCCAGATAATCATTCAGAAGTTCAGAGAGATGCCTGCGGTTATAAATCCTCGTCAGGCCATCCCGGATAGCCATATCATTCATCTTTTCATACAGTTTGGCATTGGAGATACCAATACTGATCTGTCCTGCTATATTCTCATAAAAAGCACGCCCTTCAACAAAAGCATTTTCTTTCTTCTTTCCAATAAGAATCGTACCAATCCGGCTGTCCTGATGGATCAGCGGCAGGCAGATCATGGAAGAAAGCTCCTGTTCTGCACTCAGGTACTTAAAGAATTTAATAGAATTAGTCGCCGTATTTTGAATATATGTCTTGGACATGGATAGCAGCTCATTCAGATCCGTTTTCTGTATTGACTCACGGATATTCTGCTCAAATTCTAATCCCAGGCCAGTAGATATAGAAACATATCTGCCTTTTGGATCTTCCCCCGGAACAAGAAGGCTGTTGTCTTCTTCCAGGATGACCATCACAAGATCCAGATCCAGACGAACCTGCAATATCTTTGTCACCTGTCCCAGCATTTCTTCTTTCTGTGAAGTTGCAACAATAGCAGAAGAAATCTCATTTTGCACTGACATCTCATCATGGGCTCGGTTGATCTTTTTGTTTGCCACCTGGAGTTCAATCTTCTGTACACCCAGAGTTTCATTGATCTTACTGATCTGATCCTGGTGCTCTTTCAGGGCATCATTCGCCTGATTCAATCCCTCCAGGGCACGGTTCTGGGCCAAAAGATGTTTGACAAAGGCATCCCATATCCCTGCCATGATCTCCCCAATGAGGACAACGGCAAAAGTAACTGCGGCAACAGCAGCCAGTTCACGGAGATATCCAGGTGTACCCGATGGATTCGCATATATTCTGGTAATAATTAAAACCAGGGATACCAGTGTATATCCGGCAGCAAAAATCACATAACAAAGTACTCTCTTTTCTGCTTCATCATATGCCAGATAAAATATAACCTCTACACAGAACATGATCATCAGTACAAGAAATACAAGCCCATATATTTTATCCGGTGAGATAAAATAAAATACCACATCCGTCAGAAGCCGGATGACATAATAGGGAATGTCAAATTTTGACCCGGCCAGCCGGTCAACTCCCTTCTTGCGGGAAAACAATTCTACCAGAAAGAAAAATAAAAAACATGCTATAACCGCAATATTCATGGGCAGATAATCCAGTCTGGTTTCAAAGATTGACATTATGCCATATCCTATCATAAACAGATATATCACCAAATGTGAGATATAGATAAACCGCTTGTTTCTTACCTCCGAAATATCAATATTCATCTTCTTTCCTCCTTTTATTTTTATTCCCAGCGCAATTCAATTTCATCACCATCATACAGCGGCTCTGTAAAATCTTTGTCAACACCATTAATACGGGTAAGCAGCCGTGTCCCGCCCGCCTTTGACATATCAAATGGATAGACATCAAATACATCCACAAAGATTGGATTCTCTTTTGCCGGCAGCGTCACAGGAGAACCATTGACCACTACCACTACCGGTTTCAGATTCCCCGGCGGAGACGGTGTCATCTGTACAGGCTGGACGCTTTTTCTCTGATCCATCATCCCGGGGATAATAGTGCCATCTGTACTCATCTTTGCTGTATCAAAAGGAACTCCCCTCATCCAGTCCGGCAACGGCTTAAGCGGCTGCAAAAGAGGATCCTTCTCCATCTGTTTCTGAAAATCCTCTTCTGGGTCCACTGGCTCTTTTTCCTCCGGTTTCGGTCTGGGCTTGGGCTTATATTCAATCTGGTCCCCACTGTATACCTTTGCTGAAAGTCCTGCCTCTCTTCCATTCAACAGAACAATCTCTTCTTTCTCCATATCGGCAAATTCCAATATCCCTGATACGGAAATGTAGTCAAATACTTCAATCCGGTCTCCCGGCTGTACATCATACATAACACTCGCCAGGGAGCCATTCACTTCAATGAGTTTCGGACACAGAACCTTTCTGCCATACAGAGTCACCTCTAATTCTCCCTGGCACTCTGTTATGTCTCCCAGAGTAATGTGTCCACGTTCCCCTTTCGTGGAAGGCCGGATGGTAATCTGGTCATTTTCCATCGCAGGCTCATTCAGGCTCACTTCTATCCCATTCTTCTGAACAAGTGCCACCTCACCTGCTTTTCCCTTTACTGTATGCTCTTTTCCATTGACAAAGTAATGTAGTTCCTCTCCGCGGATCGGGAAAAGATTGTTCTGCGAAAAGCCAGAACTGATACAGGCATCCAAAACCGTCGCTTTGCCATTATCATATAACTTCACACGCTGGTCATTTACCATAACATGGATAAAATTATTTTTTTGCTCATAATAATTCAGGCAGATCCCAATAGGGGTCACCAGAGTAGAGTCCCTCTGGATACCAGACTGTTCAAACTTCACATTCGTCAGTACATCCGCTCCGCGAATCGCTACCCTGTTTTCCGGCAATTCCAGATGTTCTGCCAATCTCTCAGTAAACCCTTCATGTTTGCCGCCGCCGCCCACAACAAATACGGCGCTGACTGGCTTGCCTCCATTGAGTTCTTTGATACAGCAGGCAATATTTTTAGTGATCTCATCCACAGCTTCACTTGTGGCCTCTGAAAGTTCCTGCTGCTCTACCTGGATATATTCACCAAATATATTTCGGAAACTAACGCTTTTCTTTCTCTCACACTGGCGTTTCACCCGTTCCGCAGTCTCAAAATCAACCAGATATTTCTTTGCGATGGCCTCTGTCAGCTCATCCCCTGCCAGAGGGATCATCCCAAATGCAGTAATGCTTCCCTCTTTCACTATGGAAATATCAGAAGTCCCTGCCCCCACATCTACCAAGGCAATGTTCAGCAGACGGAACTTCTCCGGAATCGCCACCTGAATCGCTGCGATAGGCTCCAGCGTCAGGCTGGCAACATGCAGCCCGGCAGCTTCTACTGCTGCATACAGACCATCTACTACTTCATCAGGCAAAAATGTCGCAATCAAATCTACGCCGATATTCTTCGCTGTATGCATCGTCACCATCTCCATGGGATAACCATTCAGATAATATCTCGCCGCAGAATAACCAACACAGTAAAAATTTTTCGCATCATCCCGTGTCTCCTTCCGGATCTCCTCATACGCCTGTTCTACTGCCAGCATATCCAATGTCTGGACATGGTCATCTGTCACCTTTGTATCCACAGGAAATTCAGAAACAGCATGTACTTTCTTTGTCTTCAATACACGCCCGGCAGCCGCAATGCTGACATCAGTAAGCTCACAGTGAATCCGGTTTTCCAGACGGTTTTTAATCTCAGAGATCGTTCTTGCCACAGTGGATATATCATGGATCTGCCCATCGATCACTGCCCTTGTTGTGTGCTCAATGGATTCCTGCGCCACCACAATAAAGCGGTCTGTACCTACCCGGTAACCAACCGTTCCCACGATGCTCCTTGTTCCAATATCCAAACCAAATACAAAACCTTCATTGTTCGTTTCCATAGTAATATAACCTTCCATATGTTCTTACTATAACATACTTTTTATCATATGCCTAGTAATTCTTTTATTTGTACACTCAAATTTTTTTCATCTTTATTGTTGTCTATGCGGCGATGGCATCTCTCTGCCCATTCTTCTTCACGCAACTGCTTTCCCATGATAGACTCTGCTTTTTCCCTTGTATATCCACGGGAATCTCTGAGACGCCGGATCCTCGTCTCTTTGTCTGTATCGATCCACCAGATCTCATCACACAGGACATCACATCCTGTTTCAAAAAGGATCGCTGTCTCCAGTACAATAAGTGGCTCTTCCTTCCACTCTTCCAGCCTTCTCTCTATTTCCTTAAAGACATAAGGATGAACAATACGATTTAACAGCAGGCGCTTTGAGTCATCCTGATAGATCAGTGTCGCCAGCCTGTCCCGGCAGATATCCCCTTTGTCTGTAAAGACTTCCTCACCGAATTGTTCCCGGATCTCCCTCCATGCCGGCATCCCAGGTTCCATCACTTCATGCCCGATATCATCTGCCATCAGCAGTTTTGCCCTGTAATGTGAAGCGAGCAGGTTTAGAACTGTTGATTTTCCACAACCTACTCCCCCCGTGACCCCAAGTACCATAATCCTCCTCCATTCACACACGCTCAACGGCGCCCATTTGAACCCACCGTGGAGTTACTTTGCCTCATACCAACTGTCTCCCTGCTTCACTTCTGCGATCAGCGGTACCAGCAGGTCACAGGCATGCTCCATCTCGCTCTCCAGTATATCTTTCACTTCAGCAACTTCATCCACATATGTTTCGATCAGAAGTTCATCGTGGATCTGAAGGATCAGGCGGGATTTATAATTACCCTCTTTTAATCTTCCAGCCACCCGTATCATAGCTATCTTAATGATATCTGCTGCTGTTCCCTGGATTGGGGAATTCATGGCAATCCGCTCACCAAACTGGCGCTGCATAAAGTTCTTTGAGGAGATCTCCGGAATGGGACGGCGTCTCCCATAAAGTGATGTGACATACCCTTTGCTCTTCCCATCTGCCACCATCTGATCCATAAAATCCTTAACCTTAGGATAGGTCTCAAAATAATCCTCAATATATTTCTCTGCCTGTTTCTTTGTGATATTCAGGTCTCTTGACAGGCCAAACCCGCTGATTCCATATACGATACCGAAATTCACCGCCTTGGCATTCCGTCTCTGCAGATCCGTCACTTCCTCATACGGAGTGTGGAAAACAAGAGAAGCAGTCGCCCTGTGTACATCGGCATTTTCGCGGTATGCCCTGATCAGGCTCTCATCACCGGACATATGGGCGAGGACACGAAGCTCGATCTGGGAATAATCTGCATCCAGAAATACACATCCTTCCTCAGGTACAAAAACCTTTCGGATCTGCCTTCCCAATTCCATACGGATCGGTATATTCTGAAGATTGGGTTCGGTACTGCTGAGCCTCCCTGTGGCTGTGATCGTCTGATTAAAGGTAGTATGGATCCTTCCATCCTTTTCATCAATAAAGGCATCCAATCCATCTGCATAAGTTGATTTCAGCTTTGCCAGTTGCCGGTATTCCAGTATCTGTTCAATAATAGGATCTTCAAAACGGAGTTTCTCTAATACCTCTGCTGATGTAGAATACCCTGTCTTTGTTTTTTTTCCATAGGGCATATGCATCTTGTCAAAAAGGATATTGCCAAGCTGCCTTGGAGAATTGATATTAAACTCTTCCCCTGCCTGCTGCCAGATCTCTTTTTCGAGTTCCTGAATGCGTATCCCCAATTTCTTACCATATTCCTTTAACGCCTGCCGCTGTACAAGTACTCCCCACTGTTCCATTTCATGCAAAGTAAATATAAGCGGCATCTCAATCTCTTCATACAGAGACAGGGATTTGATCCTTTTTAACTCTTTCTTCAGCACAGGATAAGCCAGCGCATTCGTAACAGCACAATAGCTGACATAACGGACCAATTCCTCTTCTTTCTCCGCAAACGCTGTCTCCATGGGAATCTTTCCGAATAGCTGGCTATATGGATACATGGAAATATCCGCATATGCCTCTGCGATATCCTCCTCTGCAAATCCCTTCTGTACCGGATTGATCAGATAGGCAGCTACATTCGTATCAAATGAATTCTGTACTGTTGCTTCTGGGAAGAAGCCAAGCTGGGATTTCAAGTCATTTGCCACCAGTATATGCTTTTTCTGCAGTTCCCCAATAAGAGATATCACATCGTTTTCTGTGAGATGGCTTCCCATCCGGCAAAAGGCAATCTTCTCTTTACCAAATGCCACTGCCATCCCCATCAGACGGCCCTCTCTCCCGGACATAAAAAGTGTCATCTGTCCGTTACCGTCTTGTGTCACATCACTGTCAGAACGAAAAACTGCCTTTATGCCTACAGGTTCACCTTTTTCAATGGAGGCAGCAAAACTCTCCCATTCCTTCTTCGTCCGGATTACCTCAAAATTTTTCTCCAGGCTTTTATCCCCTGCCGTATCTTGGTTAAATCGTTTCAATATTGACTTAATATCAAGGGACTGGATCAGATGGAACGCCTTACTGTTATACATATCCCCTACCCTGCACTGCTCTGTTGTGATGCCAAGCCTGCAGTCTGTCTTGATAGTGGCAAGTTCTTTACTGAGTTTTGCCAGTTGTATATTGTTCTTCACTGCCTCCCTGGCGCGTTTGGCAGTGATCTCATCTGCATGGGCAATGACATTCTCCACTGTACCATAGAGAGTGAGCAACTTTAATGCTGTCTTCTCCCCCACACCTGGTACTCCCGGTATATTGTCGGATGAATCCCCCATAAGGCCTTTCATATCAATGATCTGGACAGGTGTCACTCCATATTTCTCAATCACATCCGCTGTATGGTAATCCTCTACCAGGGTTTTCCCACCTTTGGTCTTGGGAATCCTTACTTTGACCTTATCTGTAGCAAGCTGAAGTAAATCCCTGTCACCAGACACAACCACCACAGCCAGCCCCTCTTTTTCTCCTTTGCGCGCCATGGTTCCCAGTATATCATCTGCCTCAATCCCCTCTTTGGAAAAGATGCAGATCTCCATCGCCTTTAAAACATCCCGGATCACAGGCATCTGCTCTGCCAGTTCCTCCGGCATCGGCTTTCTTGTGCCTTTATAAGCATCATACATTTCATGCCGGAAGGTTGGCGCCTTTTCATCAAATGCCACCATCATATGGCTGGGTTCTTCTTCCTCCATCACCTTAAACATAATATTTAAGAACCCGTAAACGGCATTCGTATGAAGCCCGTCCTTATTCGTCAGATCCGGCACACCGTAAAAGGCACGGTTCATAATGCTGTTTCCGTCAATCAAAACTAGTTTATTTTCCAAGATGCAACTCCTTTTCCTTTATCATATATTTCACCTGCCCCTTTCCCCTGATCTCGGAACAGATCACGATATATACTATAGAATACATTGTTTTGCCTGTTTTTTCAAGAAAATTCTTGACACTTCCCAGAAAAGATGATATGATTACATTCGTTGCTAAGCGGATGTGGCGGAATTGGCAGACGCACAAGACTCAAAATCTTGCGGTGGCAACATCGTGCGGGTTCAAGTCCCGCCATCCGCATAAAAGGGAAACAACCAGAAAAGATTGTTTCCCTTTTACTTTTATGTCAGCTCAACGGCGCCAATTTGAACCCGCCATTGAACTAGATGAAAATTACTTCACCTTCTTTAACGCCTTCTCCAACGCCTCTACTACGATCTCCATTACCTTGATCCTGGCATAAAGTTTGGAATTCGCTTCAATAATATGCCATGGGGCATCTTTGGTCGAAGTGCGTACGATCATCTCATCTACTGCTTTCTCGTACTCATCCCATTTGTCCCGGTTACGCCAGTCCTCATCTGTGATCTTCCACTGTTTCTCCGGTGTCTCCTGACGCTGGCGGAACCGCTCTGCCTGTTCATCTTTGTCAATATGCATCCAGAATTTCAGCACAACAGCACCGGCACTCACAAGATTGGCCTCCATATTATTAATCTCCGCATAAGCGCGCCGCCATTCCTGTTCTGTGGCAAATCCCTCGATCCGCTCCACCAGCACCCTTCCATACCATGTGCGATCAAAGATCGCCATATGTCCGTCTTTCGGAAATCTCTCCCAGAAACGCCACAGATAGTGATGTGCTTTCTCAATATCGTTGGGAGAAGCAACCGGAACCACTTCATACCCCCGTGGATCGATGCTCTGTGTGATCCTCTTGATCGCACCGCCTTTCCCCCCGGCATCCCAGCCTTCAAAAGCAAGGATCACAGGAACACGTTTCAGATACATCTCATTGTGCAGGATTCCCAGTTTTTTCTGAAGCACTTTCTTCCTGTCCTTATATTCCTGCGGCTCAATATCCAAAGACAAGTCTACTCCCTGCAGCACACCGCTGAGCAGATCATCCGTCAATGGCGGTTCTGTATACTCTGCCCGGACTGTGCCATGTTCTTTTCTATTAATAGCATCCATCAGACACCCTGTCACAGTGGTCATGATCTTGCAGATCGCATACTTCTTATCCATTGCTTCAATGATCGTCCATGGCGCATTCGGCGTATCCGTCTGGACAATCATTTTGTCGAACCGTTCCATCCAGATATCGTAATCCTTATTTTTCTCCCAGTCTTTCTTTGTCACACGCCAGCTTGTACTCTTGTCCTTATCCAGTGCTTCCAGACGTTTTTTCTGTTCCTTCTTTGTGATTCCCAGGAAAAATTTAATGAGTACCACGCCATCATCCGTGAACTGTTTTTCATACAGGCGCACCTCCTCTGGTGTCAGCCTGCCGTCACCCAGTCCCTGATACCAACTGTGGTCAAAGATATGGATCCTTCCCCTCGCTGGCATCTTCGTATGGTAACGCCAGAGATACGGATGTCTCAAATCCTCCTCATATTCCTTCTCCATGGTATAAACTTGAAATCCCCTTGGATCTAAAGGCTGGATCATCTTATTGATCATTGTCCCCTTTCCTGCCGCCTCAAACCCCTCAAAAACAATTGTGACCGGAATACCCAGCTCTTTGCATTTTCTCTGCAATTCCCCCATCTGGATACGAAGATGTGCCATCCTGTCATTATAATCCTGCCACTCTGCTTTCTTCTTCAAGTTAATCTGTTTCAACATAAGCAACCCTCCTTATATTTTTTTGCTGATAGTAAGAATTGCGTACGACTTCTACCAATAGGCGTTAAAGATCTCTTTGGCAATGGGAACAGCATAGGTGCTCCCTGTGCCCGCTGCCTCCACAACAATACTTACCACCAGTTTTTTCCCATCTTTCTCTGCATATCCCACAAACCATGCATGGGAATCTTTTGTTCCATTCTGGAACTCTGCCGATCCGGTCTTTCCTCCCGCTTTGTATGGAGTTCCACGGTAAAGGGAATGTGCTGTTCCCTCTGTCACCGTGGCACGCATCAGCTTTTTCAGTTCCTTTGCCTCCTCTTCCGTGATAGGGGTTGAATCCGCAACCGGTTCATAAGACTCCAACACAGCCCCATCCGAATCCTCAATATGGTCCACCAGATATGGCCGCATCAATGTCCCCTTATTGACAGCAGCACAGACAAGAAGTGCGTTCTGCAATGGTGTCACAAGGGTATCTCCCTGCCCGATGGATACCTGCATGATATCTCCCTTTGCCGTGCTGTCTGTAATTGTAAAACGGGACGAACTCTGTTCTAGTTTCTGCAGTGGTGTGTTTTTATTATAATAAAGGGATTCACAAAGCTTTCTCCATCCATCCGGATCGAGACTACTGCCAATCTGGCAGAATGCCGCATTACAGGATTCTGCAAATGCCTCTGTAAGATCAACACCGCCGTGAACCTCCCCGCCATAACATTTGATACGGTTCTCTCCTGTTCCGATGCTGCCTGTACAAGTGTACCGAAATTTATTATATGTCTCCTGTTCCCTCATATATTCCAGGGCTGTGTACAATTTAAATGTGGATCCCGGCGGATACAGCCCCTGGGCCGCACGGTTATAAAGCACAGAATCCTCTCCAGCATCTGCTGTCAACTGATCCCACCTGGCATCCGTCAGGCCATTGGGATCATAGGTCGGCTTGCTGACCATGGCAAGGATCTTCCCTGTCTCAGGATCCAGTGCCACCACAGCTCCCTTCCGTGATCCAAGGGCATCACTGGCTGCCTGTGACAATCTCAGGTTCAAAGTCGTCACTACATTATTTCCCGGGTTCTTCTTTCCCCGCAATTCATTATATATGCCGATAAGGGGATTCACATTCGATGTCAGCATCGTATAGCTCTCTGTAGATTCCAGTCCCGTCTTCCCATGGGAAAGACGCCCCACAGCATGGGCAAAAAGACCATCATAGGGATACTCTCTTGTCTCATTCCCCTTCTTGTCTGTCTTTGTCCGCGCCAGCTCCTTTCCATCGGCAGAAAGGATACTGCCACGTGCCACGCGCTTTGCCAGCAGTTCCTGCCGTTTATTGCGGGGATTATTCAGCACCTGGTCTGTATCACTCATCACAAACCACACCATATATCCTGCCATCACAAGAAAAAGGATCATAAAGAGATAGGTGACAACCGCCATCTCCCGGTTGAGACGTTTACCTCCCGTTCCTGCGTCCTTTATCTGTTTTTCTTCCTGTACTCCGTCCTGCGGTTTTCGTTTCCTGTTCAAGCTTTGTCACCTCCTCCCTGCCATTCATCACATACATTCCCTGTATGATACTGAAGATCACAATGGTAGTAATGATAGAACTCCCTCCATAACTCACCAGTGGCAGGGTCACACCTGTAGATGGGATAAATTTCGTCACACCTCCAATACAGAGGAATACCTGAAAGATAAATACAACACTGAGCCCAAACGCTGTCAGCTTATAAAACCGTTTCTTCATCTTCATGGCAATATTCACAAACATAATATAACTGCTGATATAGACAAGGATCAGACACACAGAAAAGATAACCCCCAATTCCTCTGATATCGCTGCAAAGATAAAATCACTCTCTGCCACAGGGATCGTAGAAGGCATCCCCTGTCCCAGCCCCATGCCAAAAAAACCGCCAGTTCCAATGGCAAAGAGACTCTGGCATACCTGATGGCCTTCGTTTGTAATATGCCCCCATGGATCCTGCCATGCCACCACCCTGGTACGGACATGGCTGAAAAGATGATAGGCTGCCATAGAAGCAGCAGCACCAGCACCAAGACCGGCAGCCAGATACAGTGGCTGCATGGTAGCGATATAAAGCACCACAAGATATGTGATAAAGTAGATCAGGGCAGCACCCAGATCCTTCTCCACTACCAGGATCACAACATGGACAGCGGCAAATGCAGTGATGACCACAATACTCTTAAACGTTTCTTTTCTTTCCGCAGCGCCGGCTCCTGTTGTCTTCGACAGCATCGCTGCCATAAAAAAAACATAGATAATCTTCACAAATTCGGATGGCTGCAACTGGATTCCCCCAATGGAGATCCAGTTTACCGCTCCATAATGTTCCTCGCCGATCACAAATACCAGAAGCAGCAGTAAAATTCCCACAAGGGCATACTGCCAGCCAAGTTTCTCCCAGATCGTAAACCGTTCGATAAATAAGGGAACAAAAAGACAGATTCCCATTGCCGCTGTTGCCATCACAAGCTGTTTGATGGCATACTCATACTGCAGCCGTCCCAACATGATAAAACCTATGCTCATGCACATCATCATATTGTTCAGAACCAGCTTTGACAACCCTTTATAAAAAATCTGGTAGATGATGGCAAAAACTATGCAAAAGGCCAGTTCCAGCAATAATAAAATAACATATTTCAGTTCTTTCGTCTCTATGATCAGAACTCCGCCACACAGCATCAGGATCATAATATTCAGCGTGCGCTGTATGCGGAATACCCTGTCTTTTCCTTCTTGTGTCTTTCTGGCGAAAGCACGGAAACAATAGAATGTATATACCGCAAACAATATAATGATCACATAGCGCGAAAGTTCAGCTATCAAAAGTTCCATTCTCTGATACCCTTTCTCACTTCATCCTCCTGCTCCCATGTAAAGTCCAGACGCCGTCTGGGCAGGTTTGTCCTACAGACTGCAGGTTTTTCTGTATATATAGTATTGTAACAGTATTTACAATGATTTACCACAACAAATTTATCTCCCTTTGGTGTGACAAAGGGAATCCTTGTCTCACCCTGTCCACATCGGGAGAGAGTTTTTGCCAGACACCCTTCTGTTACCATCACAGGAATCCTTCCATATACCGTCGCCAGCGGCGGCTGTATCCCCCATTCCTGATAAGCCTCTGCCGCCCACCGGTTCTCCTGATACAGGTTTGTATCTGCTATCAGCGTGGCATCAGGAAAGAATCTCCTGGCATACAGAAGCATGGCATAGCTGTTCACAACTATGATCTCCGGCCGTTCTGCCACAAATACACTCCCCACTTTTTCCCATTCTCTCTCAAATGACCGTCTGCCAGATCCCCGCAGAACCCGCGGAAAGGACAGAGAAAACTTCCTGTCTCTGAGAAGTTCTGCTGCCTCTTCCCATTCTCCGGAAGAAAGATCCTCTAATTTCAGATGAATGACTGCATTTTCCCTGGCATATTCCAGCACAGTCCGCAACTGGGAGATCTGCGTGACACTGATCATGTCCATTGGTTCTCTTTCCCTGGCAGAAAGTCCATTCCCAAGTGGTAATTCTGGTTTTCCTACTGCTTTCCTCCGTGGCACGGCGGCTTCTTCCCACTCTGCCACAGCCCTGCGCCGGAGTTCCTTCAGGCCGCCCATTGGCAAAAAGATCCCCATGTCTACCTCTATCTTCAATTTTTCCCAATCATAAGCTGTATTACCCAGCGTATTCAGTCTTGCCTTGATATCCTCTTTCTGTACCGGTCTTTTAATGGCCGGCTGAACCATATCACCTTGTACTGTGGCCTCCACTCCGTTTCCTGCTACCGTAAACCTTGCCCTCCCGCCCTCTCTGGCGGAAAATTTTCCCTTCAATCTATATGAATCATCCTTCTGGATATCCACTTTTCCGATCCACTCCAGCAGTGCCTGATTACGTGTCCGGTACACTGCCTGTCCCGGATATATATGGCTGTCTTTCATTACATTCGCCACAACCTGTGACCCTGCAGCCACATCCTCCCCCAGTGTATACTCGTATACCTGTGTGTCATCTTCATTACGAAATTCCAGTATATCCTGATAATGCAGGTCTTCCCTGGCAATAAATTCTGCCTTTCCCTTTCCTGCTTTCACCACCTCTCCTGCCATAATCCCAAAATGTCCATTTTTTCCCGGATAAACCATAGCAGCCTTATCCCGCTCAAAAAGATAACTGTCCGAAAAACCGCCACGGTTATAGAGATCCATACTCTTTTTGTAGTCCCGCCACAATTCACTTCCCTTATCTTCCCTTAATTCTGAAAAATATTTCTTCCCCTCATTCAGATATATGTCCGTATATTTGCGGTACAGATAAGAAAGATACATACTGTACTCTTTTTTCTTCATTCTCCCCTCGATCTTAAAAGAGTCAATACCAGCATCCACTAGTTCCGGTATATGCATCAGAGTACAAGTATCTTTTGTACTGAGAAAATATCCTTCCCCATAAGGGGTCCTGAGAGACAGACGGCATGGCTGCGCGCACATTCCCCGGTTTCCACTTCTTCCGCCGATAACCTGGCTCATAAGGCACTGTCCTGAATAACAATAGCACAAAGCGCCATGGACAAACACTTCGATCTCCAAATCAGTCTGCCCTCTCGCCTCCCTTATCTCCTCTATGGCCAGTTCCCTTGCTGGTACATACCTGGTCACCCCAAGAGGACGTAGAAGTTCTGCCTCTTCCCCTGAAAATAATGTCATCTGTGTACTGGCATGCAGATCCATATCAGGAAAAGACTCATGCAGAAATTTCAGCACCCCCATATCCTGTACAATACAGGCATCCAGCCCTGCTTCATATAATGGCAGGATCATGGGGTAAAGCTCCTCTTCCAGTTCACTGTCTGTCAAAAGGGTATTTACCGTGAGGTAAATCTTTTTTCCCCGCAGATGGGCATAGGTCAATGCCTCCATAAGTTCCTCCACGGATGGGTTGTCTGCAAATGCCCGCGCACCAAAACGTTTCGTTCCCACATAGACTGCATCCGCCCCCATTCGCAGTGCCCCATATAATCCCTCTATCGATCCGGCAGGAGCCAGAATTTCAATCTCTCTCATATACACTCCTAATTTAAAAGGGAATCATCAGACAGTCCTGTGAGTGCCTGGTAATCCCCCTGATTTAATGTACTATTTCCTCTGTTTCAGCCTTGTTTCCAACTCAATGATCTTTTTCTCTGCATCCTCAAGTTCCTTCTCCAGTTCATCTATCTTCTTCTCATCTTTCTTTTCTTTCTCCTGAAGGTCGATAATCTTATGTTTCATATCAAGCACAGTCTTATCTTTTGCCTGGCTCTCTGCCCGGTAATCCTTTGCTTTTTTCTTTGTTTTGAAATAATCATCTGCGATATTGATCGCCAAAAGAACATTGCGAAGATCCAGATCCAGTCTGTGATAATAATCCTTTTTCTTAAATTCCGCAAACTTGCGGTTGATGTAAGAGGCAATCTGTTGGATATATTCATCACTCTCAAACCCACATATCGTATATCTTCTTCCCTCGATCAAAACTTCAATATCATTCCTGCTCTTCATCGGTTCACCTCGTCACTCTTTCCTTCACACTTTACAATAGTATACATGAAAAGCCACGATTCGTCAAATAATTACAGACAAGAAGCACGGATAGCACGGATTGATCTTTACCTGTTTGATCTCGCATCTCAAAACTTTATCATCTGCATATCAGAAATTTCCTTTATTTTATCAATCGGCAGTTCGGTCACAGCCGAGATATCCTCCATTGAATATTTCCCCAGCCGGAGCAGCCGCTTTGCCGTTTCTGTTTTTTCCTGTTCAAGCCCCTGTGCAATACCCTCATTGCGTATCGTTTCCATATGTCTCTTCTCATCATATTCAAATATGCTCATCGGTATCACCTCGCTTCTGTTTTTTCGGAGAAAGCCGCTTAGAATACCCTCTTCAATACATTCATCCACTGCCCTTTCCACTGCTTCTTCCAGTGGCATTTCTTTTGTATAACAGCGCACTTTGTCTATATACTCCATATATTCAAAGAGTATATGGCAGTTCGACATAAGATTCTGATTATATCCCGGATTGATATTGATCTGCAGCACGACAAGTTCCAGGCTGATTTCTCCATCCTTACAGGCATAACTGTCAGAAAGACGGTATTCTCTCCGCTCCGGCTGTGGCTCACTTCCATTGTAAAACACGATAAATGTGGGAGCAGGCAAAATAATCCGCTTACTGGAATACAGATCATGCTTCTCTGTACGCACCTCAAGCAATTTAGACACATAAAACAGATTCCGCAAAGGCATGTTCGGATTTACAGTTGACTGGTGCTCATAAAGATCCAGCCGCATATCCGGCACACAGGATATATCATTCTTCATCGACATATATACAGCATTCTCCAGTGTCGTAATCTCCAACGCTTCTGCATCCTCATAATGCGTCCCATGGATTGCATTGAACAGCTTCATGGAAAAATTTCAGGGGCTGGCGTGATTCGTATGAATCACACCAGCCCCTGTGTAGGACCATCTATTTCCCGACAGCCCATCTGACCCTCCCTATGTATCCCTCTTATATTTTAGTTCCCTGATGGCAGGAATGGACGAAGTACATCTGCCATCTGGTTCGCCGGCATAGACTGCAGATAGATCTTACCTGGTCCTGTGACAACGGTATTGAAGAATCCCTCACCGCCCAACAGCTTATTTTTCAAGCCTTTCACGGATGTGATCTCCATCTTGCAGGTGCCCTCCATCGCTGCCAGGTATCCGGTATCGATCACCATAGACTGACCCGCTGCCAATTCATATTCCTTTACATAACCATCAATCTCAAGAAATGCCATTCCTGATCCGGACAACTTCTGCATAATGAAACCTTCGCCGCCAAACAGGCCACTTCCCAGTTTCTTCTGAAATGCTACTGACAAAGTAACCCCATCTGTGGAAGCCAGAAAAGCACTTTTCTGTGCAACAATTTCCTTGCCGACACCAACCTCAAATGCCAGGATCGAACCAGGAAAGCTGGATGCATAGGCAATCTGTCCCGGTCCCCCTTCCGCTGTATACCGGTTCTGGAACATAGCCTCTCCGCTGAACATGCGTCCGATCATCTTCCCAGCGCCTCCGCCGACAGTCTCCATCTTCATGTTAGGAGTCATCCATGACATAGCCCCTTTTTCCGTGATCATCGTTTCCCCTGCGTCCAGATCACAGATCACCACTGGCAATGGTGTCCCCTCAATCGAATACTTCATCTGTAAGTACCTCCTTTAGTTTGATACATTCCTTAATATATTAATTTTATCACAGTTTCCCCTAAAGTCAAATAACATTTAAGCAATTGCCCTAGGAAATTCCAAAATGAAGATATGCTTTCTCTGTCACAACCCTTCCCCGGGGGGTTCTGTCAATAAGGCCATTCTGGATCAGATATGGTTCATACACTTCCTCAATGGTTCCACTATCCTCTCCAATACTGACCGCCAATGTCTCCAGCCCCACAGGACCACCACTGAACTTATTGATCATAGACATAAGAAGCGCACGGTCTGTGTTATCCAGCCCCAGTTTATCCACCTCCAGGAGATCCAGCGCAAAATTCGCCACCTTTTCGGAAATAATGCCATCGTACTTTACCTGTGCGAAATCCCGCACCCGTTTCAGCAGACGGTTCGCCAGCCGGGGCGTTCCCCGGGAACGCCTTGCGATCTCCACCGCTCCCTCTTTCTCTATCTCAACCTTAAACACACGGGCAGAACGGATCACAATCTCTGTCAGTTCATCCAATGTATAAAATTCCAGTCTGTGAACCACGCCAAAACGGTCTCTCAGAGGTGCCGTCAGCATACCAGCCCGGGTGGTGGCACCCACCAGGGTAAATTTCGGAAGATCCAGCCGGATACTCCGTGCCGATGCTCCCTTACCGATAACGATATCGATGACATAGTCCTCCATTGCCGGATATAGGACTTCCTCTACCTGACGGTTGAGGCGGTGGATCTCATCCACAAAGAGCAAGTCCCCATCCTGCAGGTTATTCAGGATCGATGCCATCTCCCCCGGTTTCTCGATGGCCGGTCCGGAGGTGATCTTGAGATTCACGTCCATCTCATTGGCAATGATTCCCGCCAGTGTCGTTTTGCCCAGTCCCGGCGGTCCATACAAAAGAACATGGTCCAGCGCCTCCCCCCTCGCCTTCGCTGCCTCGATATATACTTTCAGATTTGCTTTTGCTTTCTCCTGTCCAATATAATTTACAAGAAGTTTGGGGCGCAGGCTGTTCTCAATCTTATAGTCTTCCTCCATAATATCTGTGGAGATTACCCGTTTTTCCATGCTCTTCCTCCATCTGCACTAAGGAACTGTTTCAAAGTTATTTCTTAACAGTTTCTAAACGATTGTTTTCAGACTCTGTTTCAGAATATCTTCCACCGTCATATCCACGGTTACACTGACTGCCCTCACAGCACGGGCTGCCTCTGTAGCAGAATAACCCAATGCTACCAGTGCCTGAATGGCATCATTTCGTGCTTCTTTATTGTCCTCCCCAGATACCGGCCTGCCCTCTGCAGTCTCCATTGTCTCTGCCATACTGTCCAGCATATCTTCCAGATGGCATTTATCCTTCAGCTCAAGGATGACTTTACTTGCTGTCTTATTACCGATTCCAGGTGCTTTCGCTATGCTCTTTGCATCATCCGAGATAATGGCAAACCTAAGAGTATCCACATCCATCACAGACAGGATGCCAAGAGCCACTTTGGGACCGACACCATTTACTGTGATAAGAAGCTTAAACATTTCCTTTTCCTCTCGTGTCCGGAATCCAAAAAGCTGCATGGCATCCTCCCTGACATGCATATAGGTATAGATCTTTACCTCATTTCCCACTTGTGGAAGCTCTTGCAGGATGGAGCCGGGAACAAGAAGCTCCAATCCCATTCCCTGATGATCTATGATGATACGGTCCTCTTCCACAGTATCCAGTATTCCTCTTACAAAAGCTATCATTTCATCCTCCTATACCAGTGTATCAAAGACATGCAGGATCTGCTGTATTATCTTACGCTTTACCGGGCGGTTTTTCCATTCCTGATAGGTAATCTCCCTGCTCTCCTCAAAGGTCTGTGTGAAATCTTTCTCTACTTTCTCCAGAAATTCTGCATCATACACCCATATTCCATTTTCATAATGGAGATAAAAACTGCGATAATCCATATTGATGGTCCCCACCACAGCACAGTGCTCATTCATAACCACTTTGGAATGGATAAATCCAGGCAGATACTCATAGATCCGGATCCCATTTTTTAATAATATGCCATAATGGTATTCCGTCATCCATTTAATATACTTTTTATCCGGAATATATGGTGTGATAATCCGTACATCCACGCCCCGGCGTGCCGCTTCCAAAAATGTGTCCACCATAAATTCCTCCAGGATCAGATATGGTGTCATGACATACAATTTGACACCAGAATACTGGATCATCTGTTTATATATATTTCCCACAAGCGTCCGGGTATCCAGCGCCGGACCATCCCGAAGAACATGACAGTACATATCACTTGCCGGAAATGTGCCGGTAGGACGATATTTTTCATACTTGATCACATCATCCCAGGCACAGACCGTCCACAATTCCAGAAAGGTTATGGTCATGCCCCACACAGCGTCTCCTGTAATGCGGATACCGGAATCCTTCCATACTCCGAAACGCTCAACCAGATTGGCATATTCATCAGCCAGATTAAAGCCGCCTGTATAGGCAATATTCCCATCAATCACCACAATCTTCTGATGATCCCGGAAGTTCATAAATAGTTTACTCACATACTTGTGGATGGGATTAAATATCTCCACCTGTATTCCCTCTTTTCTAAGGGAAGCAGCAAAATCCTTTCCTGTCCGGAGTAATGCGCCGAAATCGTCATAAAGAAATTTTACCTCTACTCCCTCTTCCACCTTGCGCTTCAGTATTGGGTGTATCTTATCCCATAAAGCACCCTCTGCCACAATAAAGAATTCAATAAAGATAAAACGCTGTGCCTGCTCTAGGTCAGCAAAAAGATCCTCCAAGGCATCTTCACCAAAAGAATAATATTCTGCCTGGTTATTTTTATAAATAGGCGATCCCTCTGCCTGCATGTAGCGGGACATGCGGGAACTGACCGGATGCCTTGTCACAAACTCATGGGATACCTCTTTATCCTCTGTGAGATGGGTATCCACTTCCTGGATCTGGTGACGGATCAACTGATTCAGCTTATTCCTCTTTCCCACTTTTCCCCAAAGGGCAAACATGATATAACCAGAGATGGGAAGTACGACGATGATACACAACCAGGCAAATTTATATGTCATACTGCGGTTATTATTGGTCAGGGTAACAATAGCAAGTACGCCTGCGATTTCCAGCAATACATAAAACGTGGAAGAAAACTGACGCAGAAAGAAAGGAAGGATCAGAATTATGGCAAACTGAAAAGCGACCAGCAGGGCAACGACACAGGCGCGTAAAAACCCACTCAGGCTGTTCTGAACCCTTCCTTTGAGTCCCTGTAAGTGTTTTAATCCCCTCAGTTTCTCCTGTATGTCAATCCTCATTCCTGTCTCACCTCTCTCGTTTACTTTTCATAAATTTACCTAATGATACCATAATGCCCGGATTTTTTCAAATTTCTTTGGAAATCTGTTCGAAAACCAGATATAATGAAAATAGAAACTAGTACACCGTTATTTCCGCAATGCTGTACCAAGAAGGAGGCACAATATATGGAAACAATAGAGCAGAAGATCAAAATGGATCCAGCGGTACAAAAGAATTGCCGGCTGGCGCTGCCATGCCCCGCTGGGCATGCATGCTTTTTCGATATTGAGACAACAGGGCTGTCTCCTCAAGTTTCCTCTGTCTTTCTTATCGGTGCGGCCTGGTTTACAAGTGACGGACTCTGCCTGAAACAATGGTTTGCCGATGATTATATCAGCGAAAAGGAAATCCTTGCCTCCTTCTCTCTGTTTGCTGAAAATTTTTCTGTTTTTGTGCATTACAATGGCAGCACCTTTGACATCCCCTATCTTGAGAAAAAATATAAAGCTCATGGCCTGCCCTCCCCCTTCACCAAGAAAGATAATCTGGATCTGTACCGCGCAGCAGGCAAAAGGAAGAAATGGTTTGGCACAGCCAATATGAAACTGACTACCATGGAACGCTTTCTTGGTTTCGAGAGAAAGGACTGCCACACTGGCAAAGACTGCATTCAGCTCTATACCGAATTTATGCAGAAAAAATACTTTCGGGATAATCTTGCCATAGACCGCAAAAACCAGCTCCTCCTCCACAACCAGGATGACCTGTACGGCACTGTCCTTTGCAGCCAGCTTCTTCACTATACCTCATATAAGCCAGAAACCCCATACTTCCAGTTGAGGGATATGACCGCTGTCTTTTCCGATTCACAAAAAGGATATTTCCCTGTATCACTGGCAACAGAACAAGACAGCATTTACTATTCCTTTGATGTCAATAAAATTGAGATAACCATACCACTCTGTCAGGAGACATTATATCACTTTTATAAAGATTACAAAAATTACTATTACCTGCCAGAGGAAGACACTGCTGTGCACAAAAGTGTGGGAATCTATGTCGACCCGGCACATCGTCAGAAAGCCACTGCCGCCAACTGCTATACAAAAAGGACAGGATTATTTCTTCCATTGCCAAAGAAATTTATACCAGAATCCATACCTCTCTTCAAAAAAGAAAGAAGAGACAGCCTCTCCTTCCTTCTGCTGGACATGAAACAACAGACGGAACATTCTGCGGACTCCCCTTATATTCAAAAGGAACCCGCACTACCCAAAGACCTTCTAAGCGGGTTCCTGTCTTGTTTATTAAATTAGTTCAACGGCATCAATTACCCAAGCTGGCTTTTCATCACTTCTACCGCTTTCTTCAACGCCTCCGGGATCGCTGCCGGATTTTTGCCGCCAGCCTGCGCCATATTGGGACGGCCGCCACCACCGCCGCCGACAACCGCTGCCACTTCTTTGATGAGATTTCCTGCATGGGCACCCTTATCCATAGCCCCCTGCGTCGCCATGGCAAGCAGATTCACCTTACCGCCGTTCTCGCAGGCGAAAACAATAAATGCCTCTCCCAGTTTATTCTTTGTCTCATCACCGAGATCCCTCATGCCATTCATATCAATATCTGCCAGTTTCTTTGCCAGAATCCGGATCCCATTTACCTCTTCTGCCTCATTTGTCACATCTCCGGCAGCATCCTTTGCAATCTTCGCTTTCAGCTTGTCATTTTCTTTCTGCAGTGTCTTCAGTTCTTCCTGCAGAGACAGTACCTTTGCCGGAACCTCCTCTGGTACTGCTTTCAGAAGCTGTGCTGTCTTCTGGAGATTCTTTTCCATCTCATTATAGTGAGCCATAAGCCCCGCTCCTGTCAGCGCCTCAATACGCCGTACCCCGGCAGCCACACCGCCCTCAGATACGATGCGGAATGCAGATATATTCTGTGTATTGGCAGCATGAGTACCACCACATAATTCAGAACTGAAATCGCCCATCTGTACGACACGTACCACTTCTCCATATTTCTCACCAAAGAGAGCCATAGCACCTGTCTTCTTTGCCTCTTCAATGGACATCTCACTTGTCACAACGGAAAGACCAGCCTGAATCTCCTGATTGACAATTTCTTCCACCTTCTCGATCTCTTCTGGTGTCATAGGAGAAAAATGGGTAAAATCAAACCTCAGCTTATCCTGATCCACTAAGGATCCTTTCTGCTCCACATGATCCCCCAGCACCAGGCGCAGTGCCTTCTGCATCAAATGGGTGGCACTGTGGTTATTGGCTGTCAAGCTTCTCCGCTTCTCATCCACAGTGAGAGTTGCCATCTCCCCCTTTTTAATGAGCCCTTCCTCCATTCTGCCCACATGGCCAATCTTCGTCCCCTGCAGCTTCACTACATCTTCAACAATGAAACGTCCGCCCTCTGTAGTGATCACTCCGGTATCAGCAGCCTGTCCGCCCATAGTGGCATACATTGGAGTCTCCTCCACAAGGATCGTTCCCTCCTGTCCTGCCACCAGCTCGTCCACAATGGCATCACTGGTAGTCAGTACTGTGATCTTTGATGTGTGGGATAATCTGTCATAGCCCACAAATTTACTTCCAACCGAAGCATCAATGGACTGGTAGACTGTCACATCTGCCCCCATATAATTCGTTGTCTCCCGCGCCTCACGAGCTGTCTTCCTCTGGTTCTCCATCGCCTTATGGAAACCTTCTTCATCCACAGAAAATCCCTTTTCTTCCAGGATCTCGATAGTCAGGTCCATTGGAAATCCATAGGTATCATATAGCTTAAAAGTATTCTCTCCTGATAATACCTTCTCTCCATTCTTCCCCAGCTCTTCCATCCTGTCATTCAGGATAGAAAGTCCCTGGTCAATGGTCTTATTGAAATTCTGCTCTTCCACAGTGATCAGTTTCAAAATATAACTTTCCCGGTCAGCAAGCTCCGGATATCCTGTGTGGGACTCCTCGATCACTTTCTTACTGAGAGATGCCAGAAACTCTCCCCGGATCCCCAGCAGCCTGCCATGACGTGCCGCACGGCGCAGAAGCCTCCGCAGCACATAACCCCTTCCCTCATTGGAAGGAGTGATGCCATCTGACACCATAAAAGTCACAGAACGGATATGATCTGTAATGACACGAATCGATTCATCTTTCTTGTATTCCTCTCCATAAGAAATATTGGCAAAATCACAAACCTTTTCACGGATCGCCCGAATCGTATCTACATCAAAGATGGATTCCACATCCTGCATGACAACAGCAAGACGTTCCAGTCCCATACCTGTATCTATGTTTTTATTCTCCAGTTCAGTATAATTACCATTTCCATCATTATCAAACTGGGTAAATACATTGTTCCATATCTCAATATAACGGTCACACTCACAGCCCACTGTACAATCCGGTCTGCCACAGCCATATCTCTCTCCGCGGTCATAATAGATCTCGGAAGAAGGTCCACATGGTCCGGCACCATGCTCCCAGAAATTGTCCTCCTTGCCAAAACGGAAGATCCTTTCCGGTGCAATGCCGATCTCTTTTTCCCAGATTGTAAACGCTTCATCATCTTCCTCATACACTGAAGGATACAGGCGGTCTTCCGGAATCTCCAGCACTTTTGTCAAAAATTCCCACGACCAGGCAATGGCCTCATGCTTAAAATAATCTCCAAAAGAAAAGTTACCAAGCATCTCAAAAAAAGTACCATGCCTCGCGGTTTTTCCAACATTTTCAAGATCGGTAGTGCGGATACATTTCTGGCAGGTCGCAACACGCTTCCTTGGTGGGGTTTCCTGCCCTGTAAAATATGGTTTCAAAGGCGCCATACCTGCACTGATGAGAAGCAGACTTTTATCATTCTGTGGAACAAGGGAAAAACTTGGCATTACCAGATGATCCTTGCTCTCAAAAAAATCCAGATACATTTTTCGCAAATCATTCAATCCATAGGGTTTCATTCCTGTTGCCTCCTAAATTGTATTCTTATCCCTCCAGCAAGCTGTGGGACACTTGATTTTATATCTTAAAGAATTCAAGATTCTCCTGCATTTTCTCAGCCAGCGTCTCCAACTGGTCTGCCTTCTCCGCAAGGATTCCCATGGTAGTATTCAGGTTATCCATGGATGCTGTGGTCTGTTCCGTAGCAGAGGCGTTCTGTTCGGTCACAGAAGATAAATTGCGGATCACTTCCGTCACGCTCTCCCTGGCGTCATCACATGCTGCAGATTCGGTACGTATATCTTTGATCTTTGTCATAGATGACTGAATCCCATAACTCACATCCTGGAACTTCATCTTCGTCTGCCTGAGTTTCTGCTGCTGTTCCTGCATAATTTCATTCATATGTTCCATGGCTTCTACTGTATTACGGGATTCTGCTGCAAGATTCCGGATTACTTTGTCAATGGTCTCTGCAGACTGGTTTGATTCCTCTGCCAGTTTTTGGATCTCAGTTGCCACGACGCCGAAACCTTTTCCAGCATCACCTGCACGGGCTGCCTCAATACTGGCGTTCAGTGACAGCATATTGGTCTCATCTGCGATGGAGGCAATCAGTTTTACTGACTCCTTGATCTTACTGACAGACTCATCCGTCAGATTAACCTGGTTCTCTATCATTTTAATTGCCTCAAAAGTTTTTTCACTGGAAGCTGACAGTTCTGCGATAATTTCCTCTGCGTCTGCCTTGGACCTCTCCATAGATTCAGAAGTCTCATACAGGCTGCCCACTTCATCTACAATCTGGTCTATCGTCACTCCCATATTAGACACCTGGTCTGTCGCCCTCTCAAAATCCTCCACCTGGGTTAACGCCCCATGGGAGATGTCTTCCACTGCCATGGTCACTTCGTTCACTGTGATCTTTGTATCCCCGGCAAAATTATTCAGTTCCTGCCCCGCCTCAGATAACACCACAGATGAATTTTTGATATCTGCCAGAACTCCATGAAGTTCATTCATAAGCCCTGTCAATGCCTGCGCCATCAGTCCCAGTTCATCTTTCCGTTTCATCATACGCTTATCAATCGAGACAGTCAAGTCACCTTGCGATATATCATCCAACAGCCGTCCTGCCCTTCGTACCGCCCTGCCAATACGGCTGGCAATCAAAAGAACAGCGACCGTTGCCAGCACAAAGAGAACTGCAGCTACAATAAGAATGGCAATCGTATTTTCAAGGATCATCTCGTCTGTCTCTTTTACCGGCTTAACAGCCAGAAACATCCCCACTACTGTTCCACCCGGATTTTTCAGCGGGGCATAATATGCATAGTAGTAACGGTCATTTATGAAAGCATTATTATCTATATATTCTTCCTTATTCTTGACAACAGTTTCAACAATATCTGCCGGAGCCTGCTCTCCATTGATCTTCTTCCCCGTCTTGTGGCTGGCCATGGTAGTAGCTGCTATGGTATCCCCAAAATAAAGAGCGATCTCAACCTCTGAATTTTTCACAAAGCTGTCCAGAAGGGATTCATTTTTTGTAATCTCATATTCGCCCTTCCGAAGATATTTGTCATTCATCTCATACGCACCCCGGTCCAGTGTATCATAGGTTCCGATCACACTGGTACTGAGATCCTTCAATCCGGATATGGTCTGTTCTGCCAGGCTGGTTCGCATGGAATGAACGGTATAGGTTGTAATAATAGCAGCCAGAAGAATCAGGGGAATCAGGGTAATGGCAAAAATTTCAAATTTGATTGGAAACTTTGCCTTCTTACCTTTTACTTTCTTCTGCTTTTTCTTCTTGTTATCTGGCTTTTTCTTCTTGTTATCTGGCTTATTTTTTTTGTGTTTCTTTGCTTTCTGGATATCTGATCTTGCCTGTTTTGCCAGTTTCTTCTCCAGCATCTTTGCCTGTTTGTCAGGCTTAGTACCTTTTTCTTTCTTCATAGCAATCCCCCGCTTTTAAATTTGTAATTCTAACTATCTGTCTTCTGCTACTTGCGGATCTTTACTTTCACCACGTTACTCCATTTCCCATACACTTTGCTCCCACTTGCTTTCTTTTTATATGCTCTTACCCTGAAATAATATATCTTTTTCTTTTTCAGTTTCTTTATTGTGAGTGTCCGTTTCGTCGTTGTCTTTTTCTTTGTCTTCTTAGAAGGGAATTTTTTCTTCATGGAATACTGAACCTGATATCCCTTTGCTCCAGACACTTTCTTCCAGGTGAGTTTCACCTTCTTCTTTTTCACATTTTTAGCTTTCAGAGACTTTACCTTTGCAGGTTTTCTATTAGCCGGCGGCAAAACACAGATTGAGATCATACCAGCAGATGGCTGCCTTATAACCGCTATATATTGGATCGAAGCTGTCTCTGCAGAATACAGATGATCAGAAACCTTTTCTGTCTTCAGTCTTTCCAGTGTATCCGTTTCACTGGAGTATGAGAACAGATAAGTAAAATCATTACCATTTTTTTTCGGTATCAGTCTCTCAGGCACCGGAATATAAATCTGGTAAGCAGAGGAGGGTGTCTTTGTATTTGTCATAGCATATACATCCATATCTAATATATTTACACGTCCTGCACGGTCTTTAATCTTCTGCATGACCGGATCATTCTCTGCAAGTTTTGTGACGGAAAGGGAAGGTCCGGCATCCCCCCATCTTCCCTGTGGATATTCTGCTGTTGCAAATATCCCTGTCTTATCATCTACAACCGTAAGTTTCCCACCTATTGAAGGCCTTCCCGGTCCCGCATTACCAATGGTAGACATATCGCAGCCATAACCACAGATTGTCGTGCCGATTCCTTCCAGCTTTGTATAGACGCCTGTTGCCCGGAGCGCAGCTACCTTTGACAGATTAGGAAGCCCTGCCAGCAGGGCAGAGGGCTGGTTACACTGGCGGTATCCATTATTCTGCCTGTCATGGTCTATATAGTATACGTGACTGGCAAGTGTTTCGGATGCCGCAGCCTGCAGTTTTGGTGTCAGCATATTGATCACCGCCGCAAAACGTCCCGCCCCGTAGGTGGAACCAGAGGAAGTCTTCCCACCCAGCGTTGTGATCATGGAACAGTCCTTCATATATTGATGGTACTTCTCCATCAGTGCCTTATTCTGATAGATCACATGGAAAAGAGGAAAATCCGGATAGACAGAATCTGCCGTTCCATGGATAAGGTCTGGAGTAAACATCTTATCTACATCCCAGTTCGCCACACTCTCAGCATCATAAGGAGTATAATAACAGCCCCAGCCAAGATCATAATCCCATGGCAGAATCAGGCTCTTTCCATTTTTATCAACATACAGCCCGAAGTTCTGTTGATTATTAAACATATTATCCATCTGTATGATAAAACTGTGTACGGCAAAATAACGGACTGCCTCATCCACATCCATGATCTCCCCCAGTAGTTCCAGATACCTCTGGCTATTGACATCTACTGTATTTCCTGAAAAATCCTTTCCTTCACTGAGAAGATTCAGTCTCTCTTCCCATGAAAGGACTGTGGGGAGCATCTTGGCCACATCCTCCAGTGTATCCGCATCATTTTCCCACAATCCGCTCTGCTCTGCCAGCGGGGAGGCTTCATCCACCTCATAATCCCCTTTTTCATTTATATATAGAGCCTCACTCAGGGAATCCATTGTAAACTTCCCTTCTGCATCCTTATACACAGATAATTCTTTATTGAAGTGCAGCTTGGTACCCTCCGGCTTTGTCAGATAATCACTGATTCCATCCGAAGACTGCCCAAGATACTGCTCCAGAATAGAGCTGTCCATTGCCTCCAGCATAAAGTAAACGCCATAATACTTATTATTGATATAAAGTTTTGCCAGACCATACTGCGGTGTGGGTACTCCCATCTCCGTCATAAGTTTCAGTGCCAGGTACTCCTTCATCATTGTTTTGTCAAAAAAGAAATTATTAAAGCTGATCTTATTACAGCCATAAAAGTTCTGAGTTGCAGCATATCCCTTTTTCTTTTTAACATATTTCCCGAAGTTAATGGTGAAAGAAAATCGGTCACTGTCAGACTTATTCGTCTCAGCGAGGGTATAATTCCCCTTCGTCTTCAATCCGGTATAATAAATGCTCTTATTCCCAATGGTAACCTTGTCTGTCATGACAGTGGGCTTATCTCCCGCATTCTGCAGAAGATAATTGAGATTCACTTCATCTACATCAATCTTCACTGTTTGGATATCATCCTTGAGAAAATATGCATTATACACAGCATCCTTTGCGTCTCTCTGCATGCTCATGTCCACAGCATATTCTTCCGGAGAAGGAGGTATATCTTTTAAGTCTTTTTTAGAAATGGTGCCAGATGCCGTTCCGTGCTGTCCCTTTACCTGTGCCGCCATAGCAGAAGGGGACGCACACCCCAGTACAAGGGATATGGCAAGTACACAAGACAACAACGAACTACGCCAGTGTTTTCTCATATAATCACTCTCCTTCTCCCAAAGAATATCCTGATCCTAGCTCAACGGCGCCAATTTGAACCCACTGTTGAGCTAAGCTGCTTATTCATGTGTATGAAGCTTCTCCTTCAGGTCAACTGCCTTATCTTTAATACGTTTCTGCACATTCTTTCCTACCAGCACCTTCGATACATGACGTGCAGCTGCCTCATTATCACCAATTCTTCTTGCCAGTTCTGCCAGCAGATACAGAAGGGTATACTGATCCATTCCGCACATCGGGAAATCCTCGCGGCTGAAGGCAGCTTCAAAGCCCTCATACGCATTGGTCAGAAGCTCTTTCTCCTCTGTAGCGAGTGCGATCACTTCGTCTTTGTCATGCTCCTCCTGCTGCAGCATCATCTCCCTCTTACCACGGTAAAGCCAGGCAAGTTTAAGACAGGTATAAGCACGCTCACTGTTCTTGCCATTCTTCACAACTGTATTAAGCAGTGCCAGCTTATGCCGCATAATGGCATCATCATAACTGTATATCTTGTCATCCTTTTCTTCATATGTAAAAGTCGTAGAAATCTGTTCCTTTATACTGGCTGCCTGTCTCGCCATAATAAAGTTAAAATACCGGTTCAATGCAGCATAACCACATTTAGGGCAGAGAACCGCATCATATTTCAGGGCATCCACTCCCATATACTTCGGTCTCAGATCAGAATCTGCCCCGGCAAGACGAACCTTTCCCGTCCTAACCATCTTACTCTTAAATTCATTATCACATACCGGACAGGTGTAACTTTTCTCAAAAAGAAGATCCTCTTCCGTCACTTCTTTCTTCTGTTCCTTGTGTTCTGCCTGCTTATGTGCTTTCTCTTCCGCTTTTTCTTCAAATACATCTACCTTATCTGTTCCCTTCAAACCAAGTTTTTCCAATCCGGCAAAAATGTTCTTCATATTAACTATTCCTTCCTTTTATATTACTTACCTGGACGGTAAGAACTTTTCAACGATACGATACGGTTGAAAACCTGATGTTCTTCAGTGGTATCCTTTGTATCCACACAAAAGAACCCGGTACGCATAAACTGAAACTTATCTCCCGGTCTTGCCCCAGCAAGTGCAGGTTCTATATAACATTCCTCACAGACAGTAAGAGAATTTGGATTCACATTCACCGACCCATCCTCATTGTAAACACCTTTCTCCTCATCTACAATATTTTCATATAGACGTACTTCTGCCTTTGCTGCCGTATCTGCTGCTACCCAGTGGATCGTCCCCTTTACCTTTCTTCCGGTAAACCCAGAACCACTCTTCGTCTCCGGGTCATAGGTACAATGAACCACTGTAACATTTCCCTCCTCGTCTGTTTCATACCCGGTACATGTAACAAAGTAAGCACTCATCAGACGAACTTCATTTCCTGGGAATAATCGGAAATACTTCTTTGGCGGTTCGACCATAAAGTCTTCCCGTTCAATGTATAGTTTCCTCCCAAAAGGTACCTTCCGCGTACCGAGATCAGGATTTTCCTGATTGTTGGGCACATCCAGATACTCTATGGCACCCTCTTCATAATTGTCAATGACAAGGCGGATCGGATCCAGTACTGCCATCATACGCGGTTCACTCATTTTCAGATCTTCCCGGATACAATACTCAAGCATTGCGTAATCCACAGAACTGTTTGACTTGGAAACACCACATAATTCCATAAACTTACGGATAGAAGATGCCGTATATCCACGGCGGCGCAAAGCCGTGATAGTCACCAGCCTTGGATCATCCCAGCCATCCACTATGCCATCTTCCACCAGTTTCTTAATATATCGTTTTCCCGTCACTACATTTGTGAGGTACATCTTGGCAAACTCAATCTGCCTTGGCGGCACTTCGAATTCACATTCCCTTACAACCCAGTCGTACAATGGACGGTGGTCCTCAAACTCCAGTGTACAGATAGAGTGGGTAATTCCCTCCAGGGCATCCTCAATGGGGTGTGCGAAATCATACATCGGATAGATGCACCACTTGTCCCCTGTATTGTGATGCTGCAGATGCGCTACCCGGTAAATAATGGGATCACGCATATTGATATTAGGAGAAGCCATATTGATCTTTGCCCTAAGTACACGGGAACCATCTTCACACTTTCCTGACCTCATCTCCTCGAAAAGATCCAGATTTTCCTCCACGGTGCGGTCACGGTAGGGGCTGTTCTTCCCCGGTTCTGTCAGAGTCCCCCGGTATTCCCGGATCTCCTCCGGCGACAGGTCACAGACATAAGCCTTTCCTTTCCTGATCAGTTTCACTGCACATTCGTACATCTGTTCAAAATATTCCGATGCAAAATACACGGGCGGCCTGCTACCACAGATCCACTCTACATCTTCTATAATGGAATTCACAAACTCTTCTTTCTCTTTCTGTGGGTTTGTATCATCAAACCGAAGATTGAAAGTTCCGTTATACTGCTTCGCCAGCCCCTGGTTCAAAATTATGGATTTCGCATGTCCAATATGAAGATATCCGTTTGGTTCCGGTGGAAAACGGGTCACAACCTTATCATACACCCCCTCCTCCAGATCTTTGTCTATCTCATTTTCAATAAAATTTCTTGTTGCTGCCTCTTCCTTGATTTCTGACATACAAAAAAGCCTCCTTAGCATATCTTCTTTTATGATACCACAAAGAGGCTTTTAAGAAAAGTAAAATTTATATCAAAATCATTATCCTTTTTTAATATCAATCTTCTGCGCATCTGTAAATACGTTGTATTTCGGATTGATCCGCACAAAATATTCTCCAGTGGACATCTTCTTTGCCACATTTGTTGCTATGTCTGCCAGATTTTCATCCGTAAGCTTATTATATGTGATTGGATACTTAGAACCTGGGCCGCTGTTTTTCCATGCGATAAACTGTATTGCCCTTCCTGTGCCAGTGATGTAATTATTCTTAATTGATACATTCACACCGCCACTGACCAATATTCCACGGGTATCACTCTTTCCTTTCTGCTTTACTGTGGTAATGGTATTGTTCTCCAGTACAGAGTCCTGCCAGTTCATAACACGGATCGGAGAATCCCATCTCATATTGCTGATCTTATTCCCACGAACCGTGATATTCTTATGATAAATCTGGCTGCTTCCTCTTGCACTGTATTTATGGGTTCCAATGGCACGGCCAAGATCGGAGAAACGGCAGTTTTCAATGGTCACATTCTCATTTGGCGTCTTATCATATTTGGACCAGTCATTATGGAATCCTTCTGTCGTCTTATCCGGTGTATCCAGATTGATCGCTTCCTTCACATAATCGGATTTATTCTTTACCTTCTTGAATGAACAGTTGGTGATGCTAACATTCTGTGATGCATCAATCTCAAGGAAATGGGCATTATTCATTTTCTGGAAATTGATGCCATCTACTGTAACATCCTGATTATGTCCCATAACGATACCAATGGCATCTTTCATATATTTCAGGTCTATGGTTACATTTCCTTTCCCGACAAAATGGATGTTCTTCTCTCCGTTATGTCCCCCATAAACACCCTTCTTCTTGCTCTTAGACTGGCGGATCAACTGGAATATGGTGATGGATGCCGGCATTTTCTTCTTGTCTGTCTTGGTTCCCTTCACGATCTTTACACCCTTCTCAAATATAATCGTTACATTGGATGGCACCTGGATCGTATTTGTAATGGTGTATGTCCCCTTTTTCAGGATAAGAGTTCCCTTTCCTGCTTTTTGGAATTTCTCCATATAAGAACGGATCGTAAAATATGCCTTTGTCTTCTTGTTATACAGTTGTGACTTGGAAAACTTTGATGCCGCCAGCGGTTTTGTCTTCGGTGAGATCTTATAAACTTTCCCCTGCTTGTAATCATTCTCAGCAGTCGGTCCATCAGCTGGTGCCGGGGTCTCTTGTGGTGACTGCGTCTCCTGTGGTACCGGGGTCTCATCTGCCTTTATCATGATTCCATTAAAAACAGATGCTGTCATTGCAAAAACAAGACCAAACACTGCTGTTTTTTTGATCACATCTCTCTGTAAGCAGTTTTCTTTCTTATTCATTATTTTCACTCTTCTTCCTTTCATTCCATAATTGTTATTTTTCCATTTTCCAAAAAGCTGCAGAATATGGCGGAAGTTCACTTCCACCACCAAAATCATGGGATTCTCCCGTGATCAGATCTTCAGCCATGCCACATCCGGCATCAAAATGTGCTGTATATGGCTCATCCGATGCGTTCACTGCCACCAGAACCCTCTCACCCTCACAGGCACGTTCAAAGATACACTGGTGATTGGTTAGTACTATATTGTGAAAATTACCATAATTTAAAGCTTTACTTCCCTTCTTTGCCTCAGCCAGCTTTGCGATCCATTCTGCCAGTTCTCCGAACTCTGGTTCTTCAAAACTGACACGGAGTGCCGGATCTCCCTGGCTCTTTTCTCCCTTTGCCCCCCATTCACTCCCATAGTATACACATGGGATGCCTGGCATGCCAAAGCACACCGCATAGATTAATGGCAGATGCTTCTCATTTGCCAGAACACTGGCAATGCGGCTCACATCATGATTATCCACAAAGCTCAGCAAATGCTTTCCCTTATACAAAGTCCAGTTCTCTGGACCAAACTGTCTTGCCAGGGAATGGCAGATCTCAAACATGTTCATGCTGTTAAAACTGGAGTGCAGTCCCTTATAGCACTCATAATTAGTCACAGAATGGCACATTTCATCATTCATCCACTGCTTATAATCTCCATGCAGTGTCTCCCCTACCAGGTAAAAATCTTCTTTCAGGGAATCCGTGAACTGACGCAGCCGTTTCAAGAATCCCTGGTCCAGGCAATATGCCACATCCAGGCGCAGCCCGTCTATATCAAAGACCTCTACCCAGTATTTTACGGCATCAAAAATGTGCTGCACCACCTCTTCATTATGAAGATTCAGTTTCACCAGATCATAGTTTCCTTCCCAGCCCTCGTACCAGAGACCATCGTTATAGCCGGAATTCCCGCCAAAATCAATATGGAACCAGTCGCGGTAGCGTGAATTCTCCCGGTTCTCAAGCACGTCCTGAAACGCCCAGAATCCCCTTCCCACATGATTGAACACACCATCCAGGACAATCCGGATATCTGCTTTGTGCAGCTCCTCACACACTTTGGAAAAATCCTCATTCGTTCCCAGCCGGCAGTCTATCTTCTTATAATCTCTTGTATTGTATCCATGGGTATCTGATTCAAATACCGGAGAGAAATAGACTGCATTTGCGCCTAGCTTTCCAATATGCGGAATCCAGTCAATCACCTTAAGGATACGGGATTTCTTCTCCCCATCATTCTCAAATGGTGCACCACAGAATCCTAACGGATATATCTGATAAAATACACTTTCATATGCCCACATCTTTATGTCCTCCTTGCCACTTTCTGTAGAAATATTCGATATCAGAGCAAATCTACGTTATCTAATATACTACAATTCCCCTTTTTTGACAAGTGACGGACGTCAATTTCAACAGAAGATGCCCTGGCCAAGGTGTAAAAATTAACATCTGTTTTTCCACAATTTAAAATTTAATCTTAAAATCGTGCCCGCCGATTCGGAGCTTCGCATTCCTGAGATGCTGGCTAAAGAACAGGTATTTATTCATCTGAATCGTCTTTCCACGGTATTTCACAGAATCTCTTCCTGCCAGAACCTGTTTCGCCGCCCTGACACATTGTGCCCGCGCACCTTTTTTGTAAGAGCCCTTGCTGTACTTCTTCAGCTCCCTGGCATATTTCCCTGTCCGCACAGGGGTGAACTGGCCTCTCTGCTTAATCACTTTTTCCACTGTATTTGGAAATTTACCGGATCTTTTACGGTTCATGATGACAATCCCCACAGCAAGCTTGCCTGCATAACTCTGGTTTCCCGCTTCACAGAATATAATGGACGCCATCATTTTAACTTCCTTACTTGTATATTCATCATCCCACTCAGCAGCTTTCGAAAGTGTTGTACCTGACAGAGACATAACACCTGCCAGTACAAAAACCGCTATCATACGCACTACTAAAGTTTTGAATTTCATAGTGACCTCCCAAAAGGTTACCACCTGTAACAGTAGGATATCAATTCATTACAACTGCACAAATGATTTTTGTAATATTTTTGAATCTCTTTTGTAACATTTATGTAATAATTGTATCATACTTTTTTAAAAAATCAACCCTCTGTAACAAAAAAACCGCCCTTTCTTTCCAGAAAGCACGGTTTTCCGTAGAAAATCATAATTTTCCAATTTCTTCAATTTCTAAAATTCGTAACAATTTCATTAAATTTAAGAGTGCCGCCAAACAGATCCAATGCACTGCCTACCGTAAAATTCACCCTGTCCCTCCCTATTTTCTGAATTGTCCGGATATCTTCCATGGTACCAATGCCTCCGGCATATGTTACAGGGACAGGACTCTCTGCTGAGAGTATCTGTAATAACTCCTCGTCCACTCCCGTTCCCGTTCCCTCTACATTGACTGCATGAACCAGAAATTCATCACAGAAGGAACTAAGTTGCTGAATCAGACTCTCACTCAGCGGCTGTCTGGTATACTTCTGCCAGCGGTCTGTCACCACATAATAGTCCCCTTCCCTTTTCCGGCAGCTCAGATCCAGTACCAGATGTTTCTTCCCTATTTTCGATATCAGCTCTTCCAGCCTGTCATACCGGATCTCACCGTCTACAAACACATAAGATGTGACAATGACATGACTGGCTCCCATATCGAGGAAGGAAGCAGCATTCTCCGCTGTCACACCGCCGCCGATCTGCAGCGCTCCCTGCCATACCTTAAGGGCATCTGCCGCCTGCTCAAGATCTGCCTGATAATAGGGGCTGTCCTTTCCGTTTAACAGAATAATGTGACCGCCCCGCAGCCCCTTTTCCCTGTATAAACGGGCATAATCCCCAGCTCCCATCTCCGAGACGAAATTTTCTTTCGCAAAATCATTATCATCGGTAAGTGTACCGCCAATGATCTGCTTCACTTTTCCATTATGTATATCAATACAAGGCCTGAATTCCATTTCTTATTATAACCCCAGAATCTTCTCAACGGTTTTCTGCATCTCGCTCTTGTCACATACTGTGTCGTGCAGCACGGGAGCAGTGCGGATCTCCTCAATCGCTGCCGGAATTTTAACACCAGATAAGCGGTTCAGCTCATCTACCAGTTCAAAATCACCCATCTTGTCATATTTTTCTTTATCAATGGAATCCGTTACGCTCCTGGTAAACTTGTAAGGGCTTGCTGTGGAGGCAATGACAGTAGGAACCCCACTCTCCCTCGCTTTTTCATAATATACATGGGCTGCCACTGCTGTATGGGTATCCATAATATAATCTGCCGTCTGGTACATCTTGCGGATCATCCCGGCAGTCTGCTCCTCTGTGGCATATCCTCCAACAAAACAGGAAAGTTCCTCCTTCATCTCTGATGTGATCTCATACTCACCCTGGTCTGCCAGGGCATCCATCAGCGTCTTTGTCTTATCTGCATCCTCCCCGGCGATACGATAGATCAGACGTTCCAGATTACTGGAGATCAGAATATCCATCGATGGCGAGGAAGTCAGTATGAATTCTCTTTTTCTGTCATATTTTCCTGTCTCAAAGAAATCAAAAAGTACTTTATTCTCATTGGAAGCACAATACAGGGTCTCAATGGGGACACCCATATTCCTGGCATAATATGCTGCCAGAATATTCCCGAAATTCCCTGTAGGAACCACTACATTGATCTTATCTCCTGCCTTGATCTCTCCCTGTTTCATCAGTTGTCCATAGGACCATACATAGTAGACAATCTGTGGCACAAGGCGTCCGATGTTAATGGAGTTCGCAGAAGAGAACTGATACCCTTTCTCATCCATCCGTTCTGCCAGCTCTGCAGAGCCAAACATCTTCTTCACACCAGTCTGGGCATCATCAAAATTTCCTATGATCCCCACTACATTAGTATTGTCACCTTTCTGTGTCAGCATCTGTTTCTCCTGGATGGGGCTGACACCATCCTTTGGGTAAAATACAATAATACTTGTCCCAGGCACGTCTGCAAAACCGGCAAGAGCTGCCTTTCCGGTATCTCCAGATGTAGCAGTCAATATCACGATCTCATTCTTTACCCCATTTTTCTTCGCTGAAGTAGTCATAAGATAGGGCAGGATGGAAAGCGCCATATCCTTGAATGCAATGGTCCTTCCATGAAACAGTTCCAGATAGAAAGCACCATCCTTCTTTACCAGGGGCGCAATCTCCTCTGTGTCAAATTTATCGTCATAAGCACCCCGGATACAGGCTTTCAGTTCCTCTTCCGTAAAATCAGTAAGGAAAAGTTTCATCACCTCATAGGCAGTTTCCTGGTAAGTGAGGGAAGGCAGCCTGTCAAGCGGTATATCCAGCATCGGAACTGCATCTGGCACAAACAAGCCGCCGTCCTCTGCCAGCCCCTTCAGTATCGCCTGAGAAGCTGTTACCTTATCGCTGTTACTGCGGGTACTTTTATACATGATACTCATAATAATCCTCCATTCCAAAGCGTTAGCGAAGGAAGCACGAGCAAAAAACAGCGAAGCTGTTTTTGCTCTGTGCATCAATACTATTTGTGACGCTTCGACACAAATAGTGGTGCGAAAAATAAGCTATCGAGCTTATTTTTCACACTGATCCTCCATTCGTACACATTATTGCACATATCAGGTTTTTGCAATCATTAGAATATCATGTTTCGAAAAAATTTACAATAGCCTATCTGAAAAACTCATGGCACCCATACCGGAACAGCCTGCTCAGGTCACGGTCAAACCACGCCACATTGGCTGCTGTGGATCCTGCACGGTACATAAAATACAGTGCCCCTTCCGAATAATCTGCCCCTTTCAACATGCGGCGCACAGCCTCTTTCGTCTTGTCCGATATCTTTACTCTGTAATAACTTCCATTTGAAACAGGTGAGAACTGTCCTGATTCAAAGACAACTCCCCTGACAGTATCTGGAAACTCCTTTGACTTTATACGGTTAACCACTACATTTGCTACAAGGATCCTTCCCTTCACACTCTGATCCCCAGCTTCTGCCTCCACGATCCTTTCAAGGATCTGACGGTCCTTCTGATCCAGAACAAGCCCCTTTACATGGTATTTTTTCTCTTGTTCCACTGCCCTTGCCTGACGGCGGCTCGTTTCATCCAGATGCTCACTGGCATTGCGTTCCCCAGGCTCTGTCGCCCGCACTCCCTGACGGAATAGTCTCTGATTTTCCTCTAGAAGACACAGATTTTCTGTCATAATCTTTACATCTGCCGCTGTCCCTGCGATATAACAGTTCCGGTCTTCTGGATACCATCCCACAGCAAGAGAAGAGAGCATAAGGACATACACACTATACAAAATTTTCACATTGTTTTTCTTCAAAATGGACACCTCCTGCATGTCTTTATCTGGAGTATATGCCATTTTTGTTAATTTATTACATAAATGTTACAAAATAATTAAAATTAGACCAAAGAAATAAAATATGGTACAATATATCGAAGAAAGCCAAAGGAGGAATCGGATCTATGCTGCCAGGGGTATATCATGCCAGAAAAAAAGATGGAACCGAATATTTCCGCAGTTCCATCACCCATAAAAATAAACATATCAGCCTTGGGAGCTTCCCCACAGAAGGGGAAGCATATTGTGCCTATACATTCGCCGGCCAGCTTCTTCATAACAGGACACTGGTATTAGAGGACTATGGCAGATATACCGTTCCCTTCTCCTTTGCCAAATGGGTCACTCTTATAAATTTCCGCGATAATGGCATGTACATCAAGACTCCGATCTACCTGAAAAAGAACTTTTTTCACTATTATTTTGATCCAGATGACTTCCTCACTTTCGACATTGATGACCTGTTTTACTACTCCAGGCACAGTATCAGCCGCCGTGGCGGCCATCTCTTTGTGGCAGACTATGGTATGCAGGTAAACATCCTCTCCCGTTATGGCATCCGCAATTATGCCGTTGCTGGCAGGGATTTCCGTTTCATCAATGGGGATAATAAAGATTTCCGCTATGCAAATATCGAGATCATCAACCGCTTTTACGGAGTATTTTGTATCCAGAAAAATAATTCCCTTATCTATGAAGCCAGAATCCATGGCAATGGTGACTGGATCATCGGCCGGTACAAAACAGAGACAGAGGCAGCCATTGCATACAACAAAGCTGCCTCTGTCCTGATCACGAAAGGATATCACAAAGAATACCCTGCTAATTACATTGAGGAACTATCTGCCTCCGAATATCATGAGATCTACAAAAATGTAACGATCTCCAGCCGGATCATGAACCTCACACCACGCCAAGAACATAGATAAGGATACAGAATAGAATGACGGTCACATTCAACACTGTCCCAACGGCGGGTGTTGCCATATAGATCTCATCCTTTTTATAACATCTTGCCGCCATCACAAATCCAACAATACCAGCCACAAGTACGAGCAGACCATATATACCGAAAAGAAAATCGGCATTCCCTTTCACCGAACTGGATACCAGGCAAAGCGTCACCAGCGCAGCCAGCGCCATGACGCCAATTATCACAGACACAATTCCGCCCGCTGGATGCGTCTTATCTGTAAATTGAATCTTCCTTCGACTGCCGAAACGAATCTGCATCTGTCTCGCCCCCTCTTTTTGTTACTTATCATACCCTGTCCAGGGTATGATAAGTAACCTCTATTTTCTTCTGTGTATCTCTAAGAAGCCTATTATTTTCTTACTGATATAATAGATCAGATATCCCAGCACGACACCCAATGTATTTAACATCAGATCATCCACATCAAAACATCCGACCTTAGTTATCAGTTGTATCGTCTCCACGCCAAGACTCAACAGGAAACCGAGCATTGTCACGAAAAGAAAACTACGGAAATAATGCCCATTATGTGTCGCTTCTCTTCTCTGTTCCCTATACAATACTGGCACAAGAAAACTAAAGGGCATAAATGCCACTACATTTCCTACCACATTGATGAGGAAAAAAATATTCCCAATCTGATCTTTGTATGCCAGATAACGGCGCAATTCATGAAAGAGCTTGAGGTTATACTGATATGTCGTATAAACCTCATCTCTCCCATACTCTTCACTGAAGAAAAGAAAATATATAAGCAGGATCATATAACAAATAAAACATACAGTCAGCATGTTACTGATCAGTCGCTTCAACCACATCACTCCTACCAATGACGGTTACACATCATTGCCTTAATACTACTCCTAATGATTCCAGTTTTTTAAGAATCTTATCCATCACTTTCGTGACATCCTTATCCTCCAGCGTGCGGTCCTTTGCACGAAAACGGATGGAGTAAGCGAGTGACTTCTCATCTTCCGCCACATTGCTCCCCTCATAGATATCAAACAGACGGTAATCTTCCAAAATCTGTCCGCCGCTCTGCCGGATGATCTCTTCAATCTGCCCGGCAAGTACTGTCTTCTTCATAACAAGAGAGATATCCCGGGTCACAGCCGGATATTTTGCCACTCCTTTGTATTTTACATCAAAAGATGCCTTCTTGGCAAGCATTTCTACATCAAGAACTGCCACATATGTTTTTGTGCCAATGCCATAATTGTCAGCCACCTCTGGATGAACCTCTCCGAGGAATCCAATAAGCTCCTCTCCATCCAGTATATCAGCATGCCTGCCTGGATGCAGATAAGGGCGGTTATCTTTTGCTTCATAAGTCATGGCATCATGAATCCCCAATTTCTCAAAAATCACTTCCACACAACCCTTCATGTCGAAGAAATCGCCATCTCCATACATGCCAAGAGTCAGCATCATCTTTTCTTCTGGCAGTTCAGTCAGCGGAAGTTCCTTTGGCAGATACACATTCGCCAGTTCGTACAGTCTCACATCTATATTTCTGTGGTTAAAGTTGGTGGCAAGGGAAGTGAGCATGCCATTTAGTGGCGTAGTTCGCATAATACTATAATCCACCCCAAGAGGATTGGATATCTCGATCACTTTCCGCAGCCTGCTCTCCTCTGGCACAAGCAGCTTGTCAAATACTTTCGGGCTCTCAAAAGAATATGTCATTGCCTCCGAAAAACCGAACTGTTCTACTACATTTCTCGCTATATTCCGAATGGAGTTCTGGTAAGATATGCCTCCCTGTGTCGCCTCACCGCTGGGCAGCGTAGTAGGTATGTTGTCATATCCATAAAAACGTGCCACCTCTTCTGCCAGATCGGCAAGACGCAGGACATCCTGCCTCCATGTAGGGATATATACGGTCTTATGTGCCTTGTTTGGTATGAGCCCTACCATATTCCAGTATTCACACATCTGGTCTTCTGATACTTCGATACCAAGCAAGTCATTTATTTTCTTTACGTCATAAGTTACATAGGAAGGCTCCCTTTTTTCCGGATACACATCCACACAGCCGCCCACTACCTCTCCGGCGCCAAGCTCCTCGATGAGCTGGCAGGCACGGTCCATGGCTTCCATAGCCGTGTTCGGATCCAAGCCTTTCTCAAATTTTGCCTGGGCATCTGTTCTCATACCAAGCTTTTTGCCGGAGATCCGGATATTTGTCCCGTCAAAGCATGCTGCCTCGAAAAGCATTGTTTTCACATCATCTGTAATCTTGGAATTTTCACCGCCCATAATGCCAGCAAGACCAACGGATTTTTCGCCATCGCAGATCATCAGTACAGAAGGATCCAATTCTCTGTCCTGTCCATCCAGAGTTTGAAATTTCTCCCCCTCGTCTGCTCTCTTGACAATAATCTTTCTTCCGGCAATGGTATCCAGATCATAGGCATGCATTGGCTGTGCATATTCTTCCATTACATAGTTTGTAATATCCACGATATTGTTGATGGGACGAATCCCGCTTGCCGCCAGACGTCTCTGCATCCACTCCGGCGATGGGGCAAGCTTAATATTTTTCACCACCCTTGCCACATAACGGGTGCAGAGATCTGGCGCCTGGATATCCACTGAGATATAGTCCTCTGCCTTTTCATCATTTCCAACCTCTGTGATCACAGGAGGCACAAAAGGCTTTCGGAATGTAGCCGCCGCTTCCCTTGCTATACCGATAACACCAAAACAATCCACACGGTTTGATGTCACCTCATATTCAAAATTGGCATCCCTCAGTCCCAGCAGGGCAATGGCATCACTGCCTACAGGGGCATCCTTATAATCCGGATTATCGCTGAGAATATAGATACCATCCTCTGCCGCATCGGGATAGAAATCTGTGGAAGAGCCCAGCTCTTCGATGGAACACATCATACCATTGCTCTCCACCCCTCTGAGCTTCCCTTTCTTGATCTTCAGGCCGCCTTCTACTTTTTTGCCATCATGGCCGCCCGCCACACGTCCGCCATCCAGCACAACCGGCACTTTCTGCCCTTCCTTTACATTCTGTGCTCCTGTCACGATCTGAGTTGTGTTCCCTTCCTCATCAATTGCCACCTGGCATACTACCAGTTTATCCGCATCCGGGTGTTTCTCTACCTTCTCAATCTTACCGACAATGATCTTATCCAGATCCGCATCAAATTTTTCAAAGCCTTCCACTTTTGTGCCAGACATTGTCATGGCATCCATATATTCCTGTTCCGTACACTCCAGTTCCGGAACATATGCCTTGATCCAAGATAATGGTGTATTCATATCCAATCATCCTCCCTTTCTAGAACTGAGAAAGAAAACGCTTATCATTCTCATACAAAAGTCTCATGTCATCAATCTCGTATTTCAGAAGAGCAATTCTCTCCAGACCTACACCAAAAGCAAAACCTGTGTATTCCTCCGGATCAATATCCCGCATCTCCAGCACATGCGGATGTACCATGCCACAACCAAGGATCTCGATCCAGCCTTCCCCTTTACAGAAACGGCAGCCCTTACCTCCACATTTGAAACAGCTCACATCCATCTCTGCACTGGGTTCGGTAAATGGGAAATGATGCGGACGGAATTTTACTTTCGTCTCTTCACCAAATAACTGTTTGGCGAACTGCTCCAGTGTACCTTTCAGATCTGCAAAGGTAATGTGCTTATCAATCACCAGTCCCTCAACCTGATGGAAAGAGGGTGAATGAGTGGCATCCACATCATCACTGCGGAATACCCGCCCTGGGCTGATCATTCGAATGGGCATCTTTCCCTTCTCCATCTCATGTACCTGCACAGAAGAGGTCTGGGTGCGGAGCAGGATCTTGTCATTGATATAAAAGGTATCCTGCTCATCCTTCGCCGGATGATTTTCGGGTATATTCAGGGCCTCAAAATTGTAATAATCATATTCAACCTCTGGTCCTTCTACTACCTCGTATCCCATGCCGATAAAGATCTTTTCTACCTCATCCAGGGCAAGGGTATTTGGATGCCTGTGCCCGAATTCTTTCTTCTTCCCCGGCAGTGTCACATCAATGACCTCTGCCTTCATTCTCTCTTCCCGCAGGGCTTTTTCAAAAGCTGCTCTTTTCTCTTCCAGCCTCGCCTCAATCTTTGCCCTCGCCTCATTGACCAGTTGTCCTACCTTCGGACGTTCCTCTGGCGCCACATCTTTCATCGACTTCAGCACACTGGTGAGTTCCCCTTTCTTGCCGAGGAATGCCACCCGGATATCATTTAATCTGTCCAGCTCACCGGATTCCTCGATCTGATGTAATGCATTGTCCAAAATGCCAGATAATTTTTCTTTCATATCCATACCTCCATTTGCGCACGCCTTTTGTGCCTATTTCATACAAAAAGTCCCCTGCAAAATACTCTGCAAGGGACGAAAATTCCGCGGTACCACCCTGATTCCTGTCAGTTGTCTGACAGACTCTCATTGACGCGTAACGAGCGTAACACGGCATTCCCTAATCAATGTTTAATGAAATCTCTTTCAGGAATACGGCTCCGGTGGGAAATTCAACCATGATCTGAACCTGACAGGACTTTCAGCCGGTGGTCCCGTCTCTCTGATGGAAAATCATGACCTGTGGGCTGACGCCCACACCATCAACGTCTTTGGTTAACTATTTGACGTTTCTTACTGTAACACAAATGATTTGCATCTGTCAAGAGGCGGAAACAAACTATTAGGGCAATCACTTAAAAATTTGTAGGATTCAAAGCGGGCAGATTCCATTCCGCCTCTTGTCCGGCATATGACAGCACACGAATCACAAAAACAGTTCCACTACATATACTGCAGCGCAGGCTGCCACTGCCACCACAGTCAGCCCTTTTCCCCACAGTGCAAAGATTATGGCAACAATGACCCCTGCCAGTGCTGATATAAAATGGTCTGTCGCATACAACACTGCCGGAAGTGTCATCGCTGTCAGTACAGCATAGGGAATATAATACAGAAACGATTGGATAAATTGATTTTCAATTTTCTCCTGAATCAAGGCAAAGGGAATCACCCGGATCAGGTAAGTAGAACCGGCCATGATCAGCAGATATGCAAAAAATGTATGCAGTTCCATCACTCCGCCTCCTCTTCTGTTTTAACCGGAAACAGTACCGCTCCCATTGCTGCAGCGGCCACTGCACATATACTGATGGCAAGTCCTGAGGAGATGTCCTTAAGCAATGGAACATAATAAAACAGGCAGCTCGCCGCAAAGGCGGCGGCAACAATAAAGACAACCTCTTTTTTACGCTTCATCTCCGGTACAACGATTGCCACAAACATTCCATAGATCGCCAGACTGAGGGCGCTCATCAGCCTGGCAGGCAGGATGTTCCCCAACAGTGCCCCGATAAGTGTTCCCATAGACCACCCAATATAGGGAACCGTACTCAGTCCGGCAAAGAAGGATCTGCGTACCTCCTTCTCAGTTACTGCCACAGCAAAGATCTCATCTGTCACAAAAAATCCAAGAAGCCATCGGTATATCCCTCGAAACTTCCTGTCTGCCTTTTGGGACAGTGAGATTGACATAAAGGAATATCTCACATTGATGGTAAGCTGCGAGAGAAGCATCTCGATATAGTGTCCGGGATGCAGCATCACACTGATCCCGGCAAACTGCCCTGCTGAAGTCACTGTTGTCATTGATATCACCAGTGCCTGCCACCATGTAAATCCATAAGATACTGCCATGATCCCAAATGTAAAAGAAACGGACAGATATCCCAGGCCGATGGGAACCCCGGCGCGCAGTCCCCGGACAAACTCATTTGCCTTTCCTGTCTTCATCTGTATAACTAACTCCTTTCGGATGATAAAATCATTTCAGTAGTACATAGTAAGAGTTTAGCACAGGATGAATTTTATAACAAGATTGATTTTTCAAATGAAATTTCATATACTTTAAATATATAATCGCTGTTCATTTTTTCCGGTTCAGGCAGCTTGACCAATTCTATGATACAGATTATGCGAGGAGGTTTCCCCATGAATAATATCTTTTTCTGGTTTAATAATAAAATCAATGAACACAGGGTTTCTATCCATGCCGCCCATGTTTCCTTTTTTATTTTAGTATCCATTTTCCCATTTCTTATGTTCCTGATCTCCCTGCTGCAGTATACCCCACTGAGCGAGGATGTGATCTCATCTGTAGTAAAAGATGTGGTTCCAGGATACCTGAGCACTATGGTAAACTCCTGGCTGCTGGAGACTTACCGTGCCTCCAACAGCACCATCCTGTCTGCCACCGTGATAGCTACGCTGTGGACAGGATCCAAGGGACTCTGGGGCATCGTCTATGAGATGGATCAGATCTACGAAGTAAAGAAAAAAAGAAATCTCTTTATCTGCCGCCTTCAGTCTATCTTCTATACGGTAGTCTTCACCCTGATGATCATAATCAGCCTGATCCTCCTTGTGTATGGCAACCAGATCGTACAGCTCATCAATCACCATTTCCCATTTTTCAAGGAGATTAATCTTATTGTCTTTCTTCTCCGCTCCTGTGTATCATTTCTGGTATTCGTCATCTATTTTCTTTTCCTGTACCGCTTTGTGCCAAAACATAAAACCAATTTTCGTGACGAACTGCCTGGCGCCGGCCTTGCTGCCTTCCTCTGGATCGCCTTTTCCTATCTGTACTCGGTCTATATTGACTCCTTTCACAGCTTTTCATCTGCCTATGGAAGCCTGACCTCCATCGTCCTTCTTATGTTGTGGCTCTATTTCTGTATCCTGTTCATCTTTTTAGGAGCCATGCTAAACCAATATCTGAAAGAACATAATGGTAAATTAAACCTCATTGCCTCTATCCGGGAACTTCCTGGGATTGTACGGTCGTTCCTGGAAAATAGAAAGTAAGGATATCCACATATGTCCGGTTCTGCTTCGCCATAGTATCCGCCCCATTCTGGCTCATGCCAACACCATGTCCATAACCTCCCCCATGAAAAACATAGGAGTCTCCCTTTTTCTCAAGATAGAAAAATCCACTGGGAAGAATACCAAGACCACTGACTTCTTTTTTATCCTGTCTCTTAAATTTCGTATTATCACCAATAAGCAGGGCACGCACATTGTATTCTGTGTATACTTGAATGGTCGCCTCGGATCCCTGGATCTCGATCATGGATATGATCCCGCTTTTTCCCCGCCTCTTCACTGAAATATTCTGGATCTTTCCCACGGTACGTACTGGACGGCTGGCAAAGCTTCCATCCTCTGCCCGGACCTGTATCTGCGTGGGATTCACCTTATACCGCGCCTCAAGAGAACGCTCTACAGATTTTTGCAGGTTCTCTGATGAGATGGTGGCCTCCCATCGGTACCATCCGGAGTCACTGTCCACAGTCTGAGGCTTTTCCTTCATAAATGCGATAAATTCCTCTTCTGAAGACAGATCACATTTTGTCCGCTCCTGGTCGAGAAGCCGTGAGGGCAGATATTTAATATTTTTCTTTGTGTACCACACATCCTTTGTTCCCGCCGAACTTCCACAGGAAGTTGAATAAAAATATGTGGTTGCCACTTTCTCATTATAAACTACCACCTGGTCTTTGGTTGCATTTACTGCCTCTATCGCTTTCTCATCCTCTTCCAGGTTATTGTATACCTGAAAGGACACACTGTCATCCACATGGGCGCCATATTCCGCAAGCCGGTGGCCCTGCATCTGCTGCATGGCATAGCTTCTGGCACACACTGCCTGGGCTTTCAGTGCTTCCCCGGCATACTCTGTCGGCATCTCACTGGGTACAACGCTGTAAAGATATTCCTCCAGGGGCAGTTCGTTGATGATATGAAGTGCACTCCCCACCCTGTCAATCTCAAGACTTCCTCTATATGCCGGCATCCCCTGGCTCCGTTTCAGGCTCTCAATGGTAAGCCTGCCTCCCTGATCTGCCATGATGGTCATTCTCTCTGCCACATTATCCGGTGTCAGATTCAGTTTTTCTGACTTTTCATGATGGCTTGTCCGCCCCCCCTGGACAATGGTATACCCAGTGTCCGCAGAGATCACCACACTCCCCATATCATAGGAATTCCCATCATTATTCTGCAGGATGACCCGGATATTCTTCACACTGCCTGCCGGAATCACTGCTGCACAAAGCCTCTGCTGCACTGCCACAAAACGGACACCATCTGCTCCGATCATAAGGTCTGATACCTTTCCCTGACTCACCTTTCCAGACTGATCCATCTTATAGACAACAAAATTGCTGTCCAGAACCACATCTCCATATTCTGCCAGGTTGATGCTGCCTTCCGTAATTTTTAGTATCTTCCCTTTCACTTCTTCCGGTTTCTTCACGATCCGCACAACTTTATTCTCTTTTATGTGCAGATCTGCTACCCCTGTTACAGACTGCCCTGTTATGGCAGATGCCATCTGCAGGCTTTGCTCATTCCCTTCATGCAGTACCTGAATGGAAGTTCCGCTGGCATCTGTTACATATACATTGTATAATGTACTCTCCTGCTGCTTCTGCTTCGCCTCTCTCCATGACTGGAATATCCACATTCCCATCATGCATCCCACGATCAGTATAAATATCAAGATCACTCTGCCTGTCCGTCTCAAAAAATCCCCCCTTGCAATAATATTTATGCAGGGAGGGAGAAAAAAGAACCTTTTTTTTTAATTTTTCTTCGGGAAGCAGTAAAACTCACTTTCCTTTTAGATTTTCCTCACCAAAGACATCTCTCTGATAAGCATATGTCTGTATTCCTGATCTTCTGCTGCACGTTTGGCATCTTCCATCCTTCCCTGGGCAAACAAGGTGCTCATCAGCTCTGCAAAAGTATTTTCTCCCTGCTGGATGCCCTGTTGGATTCCTTGCTGGATCCCCTGTTGAATCCCCCTGTTCTCGATTCTATCTAGCACTTCACACATATTATGCGGACCTCCTTTCCTGTCGTCATTACAGACCTCTTCAAATCTATGGTCACCAGTCATTACACTGAGCAGTTGCAGCGTCTCCTGTACATGTGTAATTTCCAGTGGTTCTGGATTATAATCTCCATATTTGCGTTTCTGTACAAAATAGTCTGCAACAATTCTAAAATCACTTTTAAATAATCTCACCCGTTCTTCCGTCATAAACGCAATCTCAAATAGATTTATCCTGTAGTCATTGACAAATGGCATAAGTATCTCTGGCACTTCCAGCCGTTCCAAAAGCCGGACAGGCTTGTTCCAGTGCTGTTCATAACCAAAATACAAAACAAGTGTTATCACAGGATATCTTGCCTTTACTGTGCTGTGTCCAGGCAAAAGCTGTGCCCTGTACTCTGCCCCGTCATAGCCAATCACCCGAAGCGTCATGTCCGGGTCAGCCCCTGTCTGGTTTTCTATCCCGACACAGGCAATCCTTATATTTCCCATCTTCCAGCATTTCACCACATCCCGCTCCATCTCGCGCACCCTACCATCTGCCTTATAATATGAACGTGGTGTCTTTTCTTCCAGTCCGCCTGGTTCAAGCACTTTCTCCCCATGAAAAAGAAGGACATTTACAATATCAGAAAATACATCATTATATGACTCCAGTACCTTCTCTGTTATATCTTTTCCTGCCATATCATTCCCCCTGCTCCCTATTATCCCCACTTCCCCTTCAGATTTTGCCTTTCTCCCATTATATACTCTGTCCTGTGATAAATCAAGGGTCGTTTCACGCTAATTTAGGCGTGAAACGACCCTCTTGGCAAAAAGCCGTAATGTATTACCAAGTTTTTTCTCCTGTTTTATGATTGATGTCCAATTGTTATACTATTATTTTATTCGCATGAAGGCAAAGTGAGTGTTATGTTATCACTCACTGGTACATCACTACCATTCCAACAAAACTGCCCCCCAGGTCAATCCACCGCCAAATCCTGACAAAATCAGCTTATCTCCCCGCTCCAGAAGGCCATTGCGGTTCAGCTCATCCAGAAGAATGGGAATGCTTGCAGAGGAAGTATTCCCATAATGATCCAGATTTGTCGGGAATTTCTCCAGGTCCACCTTGAGACGGCGGGCAATCACTTCGATTATGCGGTAATTTGCCTGATGCAGGATAAAATACTTAATATCGTCTGCCTCCAATCCAGTCTTTTTCAAAATCTGTTTGACACAGCGTGGTACAGTACTGACAGCAAAACGGAATACCGCCTGGCCGTCCATACGGATATAGTCTTTCTTTCTCTTAGAGTTGTGAAATGGATTCTGGATTCCCCTGCCCTTACAGGTAAGGACATCTCCCTGTGAACCATCCGAGCCTGTGATATTGGCAAGAAAACCACCCTTCGCCCCCTCATCACGCTGTACGACAGCTGCCCCGGCACCATCACCAAAAAGGATGCATGAACTTCGGTCTGACCAGTCCACCTCACGGGAAAGAGTCTCTGCCCCCGCGATCAGGACCGTCCTTGCCATCCCCATCTCAATATAGGCATAGGCAGTGTTGAGGGCAAATAAAAATCCTGAACACGCCGCATTGATATCAAAACAAGTAGCACGTATCGCCCCAATGGTTCCCTGTACAGAACAGGAAGTGCTGGGGACATATGTGTCCGCCGAAACGGTCGCCACAATGACCATATCCAATTCTTCCGCCGATATGCCGGCATTTTCCAGTGCTGCCTCTGCCGCATGCGCCGCCATATAAGTAGTTCCTTCCTTACCATCCGATAAATGCCTCTCTTTAATCCCTGTGCGCTGCCTGATCCACTCATCATCGGTATCCACGATGGTGGACAAAAAATTGTTATCTGCAATCTTCTCCGGAAGATAACTGCCGGTTCCAATAATTCTGACTGCCATATTTCCCTCCACTTTTAGAAACTGTTCAAGTAATAAGTATAATGCCTTAGGATAGCAAATGTCAATCGTAGCAATGAAAACCATATGTCAGCTTATCTCATACCACTTCAATTTTTTCTAAAAAGCGAATCAAATCTTATGTGAACCCATTTCTTTACCTCAAGATAGGCAAGGTCATAAAGAACCCATGCGATCACACCAACAGCAAACATAACAGGTAAAAACCAGCTTCTGTTCAATAATTTATCCGATACCAGAAGCTGCGGCAGAAAAATGACAAGAAGCGTATATAATACGGCAAATACAAGAAACCGCATAAACCGGTGCAGCCACTCCTTCTTCCTGCCGGGTGTCATTTTTCCCATCGCCTGATAACTGCCTTCACACACCAGAATATAGATGGCAAGGGCAAGATAGAGAAATACATGCAGCTTATTGGGATTCACAAGAAAATCCAATGCTGCACAGACACCAAGAAACAATGTCCCTGCTCCCATTCCATAATAAATAACGGCAATCCCTGCCAGAAATGCAGCGGCTGCCGTAAAAAAAACTGTATTCACAGAAATGACCGTACCGAGTACAGTAAGAACTGTACTCAACGCTGCCATCATGCCAAGTACTGCAATGGTCTTCGCCTTTTTTACATACATGAGCACAAATCTCCTCCCATACATTCACAAAGGGTATCCGCACACCATAAGTCACAGCAGAAATTCCCCGTACCACAGGAATCACCACCCCCGCCATATCTTCCATAACCGCCATAGCCGCCATAACCACCGCCATAGCCGCCACCAAACGGATTACCGCTGAACATAGTGCCTCCATTCTGAAGCTGATTATAATACTGCTGATATTCCTGATTGCCCGGATCCATCTCAACAGCACGTCTTGCGTAGTCCAATGCCACTACATTATTCCCCAGCCCCTGATTGGCAAAGGAACTGAAATAATACCATCTGGCACTGCGGTTCTCCATGGAATTCAGTACATTGATGGCCTCATTATAACGGCGGGCACGGATATAATTCATCGCCGCCATAAGATGCTGGTCCTCTTCCGTATAATTCTGCTGGCTGCCGCCATAACCGCCATACTGCTGCCGGCTCTTGCCAGAACGCTCATCCACGATCTGGTTATACGCCTCCTGCACTTCACGGAATTTATTCTCCGCCCATGCCTTCTGGCTCTCATCTGTATAAGAATCCGGGTGATACTTACGGCTCTTCTCACGGTATGCTTTCTTAATCTCCTTGTCTGTGGCACCCCTCGTGACACCGAGTATACTATATGGATCATTCATCATAGTTTCGTTTCCTTTCGTATTTTGTCCAAACCCCTTCATATAAAATATTGCGAAGGATGGCAAGATCTTGTTCACAGGGAAGCTTTTCGAATTCGGCCACAGCCATATGCAGCGTCCCATCCAGGATCCCATGAATGCGCTCTTCAAATCCGTCCTTCTCCCACTCCTCCATAAAGGGATTATAACAATCTTTCTTCTTATCCTCTTCCAGATCCATATAGGCATCCATGATATAGATGAATTTTCCCATATAGAATCCAAATGCACGCAGGATCTCCTGCAATGGGTCTTCCTTCCAGACAAACAACTCTGCCATCAGGCTGCCAAAGGGGCGGGCTGCCGCATCAATATCCCTGCAATTCTCTCTCTCCCTCTCTGCCAGCTCTGCCAGGGCATGCGCTACCGCCTCTGCCTGCCTTGGGTACTTTCTTATGATATGCCGTTTCTTCCCCGCAAATACCTTCATGCCAAGTAATGCCGATATCTTTTTCTCATCCTCCCAGTCATCCTGCAGATGGTCATGTGTCAGAAGAATATTCATATCTGCGGCATAATCCGAAACCTCATTGATCAACATAAACTGTTTTTTTGCAGGATGGATCAGGCATCGCTTCTTATATTCCCTTGTCTCCGGTTCATACAAGGAGGTGAGCAAAAGAACGAGAAATGTCATATCATAGGTCAGGGTAAGCTGCCCAAACCTTCCATGATTCCTGTGGAGCTGCCGGCACAGCCCACAATAAAATCCTTTATACCGGACAAATTCCCTTATCTTGAGTTCCGGTTTATTTGCTGTCACATAGCCAAACATGGATCTCTCCTATCAGGTTTTCTTTACAAACTCAAAATGGCACTTCGGACAGGTGATGGCGATCTTCCCTTTTCCTTTCGGTACCCGGATGGTCTGATGGCACTTTGGACAGCGGAACAGTTTCTTCACGCCATTCCGTTCCTGAATGCAGAGTTTGATGAATTTAAAATAATTTTTAAAAGGATTCCATATGTTCAAAAATTTCTGGTTTTCCCTCTGTCTCTTATATATATTCCTTGACAGGAAACGGAAGAAATAAAGAAATACGACTACATAACTCACTGCCATAAGGATCACTCCAGGCACAGAGTTCCGAAAGGCAAGCTGGAACAACACGAGGAAAACATACAAAACAAATAGAAAGGCAGACAGTTGGTCACTGCCATATCTTCCATACATAAATCTCCTAAACCAGTTCATCATAACTTCCATCTCCTTCTAAAAGCAGTTAATAAGTAATCATACGCTATATTTGTGAATTAACTATGAATTCCCATGTTCTTCCTGATAGGGATTCACATGAACCATACAGTGTTTGACAGAGGGGAAGCTCTTCTCCACCTGTTCATGTACCTGCTCGGCAATCTGATGTGCTGACCTCAAATTCATATCACCATCCACACTGATCTCAATATCCACATATGCCTTATTTCCAAACATCCTCGTCTTTATGTCATCCAGCTCGATAACACCCTGCTGTCTCTTTGCCACACCCCGGATAGCCTCCACCATCTTATCATCACAAGCCTCATCTGTCATCTTCCCCACTGCATCTTTGGAAATATCAAAGGCAGCTTTCAGGATAAACACACAAATCACCACACTGGCAATGGGATCCAGGATAGGGTATCCCATCTTTGCCCCCAGGATACCAATAAAACTTCCGATAGAGGACAGGGCATCTGACCTGTGATGCCAGGCATCTGCCCTCAACGCACCAGAATTAATCTTCACCGCTGCATGTATGGTATACCAGTACATTGCCTCTTTCGCGATAACAGATATAATGGCAGCGATCAACGGAAGCAGGGAAGGTACCACAATATCCTTTCCCTCTGTTCCGGAAATAATGGTCCGCAGGCCATTGTAACCAATGCCGAGGCCTGTAGCAGCAAGGAGTATGGCAAGAAGCAGGGATGCCACACTCTCCAGCCGCTCATGTCCATAGGGATGGTTCCGGTCAGATTCCCGGTTGGAGATCTTTACCCCGATCATCACAACAACCGTACTAAATACATCTGATGCCGAATGGACCGCATCGGATACCATGGCACTGGAATGGCCAACGATCCCTGTAATAAATTTGGCCGCTGCCAGAAAGACATTAACTAAGATACTATTCCGTGATACACGCATTGCAGTCTGTTCTTCATTCCCCATATCTGCATTCCCCTCTCTTTGCGACATACTTCCCACCCCCAGGGCTATTTCAACAACATTTCTATTAAGAGTAACACAAACTATATGGGAATACAACTAATTTTTCCTTGGGTGTAAAATGTTGAAAAAATTTCCAATTTATGCTATATTTGATACTGTTCACTCAAAAAGGGAATACGATAAAATAATAGGGGGCACTCATATGATACGGCAATTTATGGCGCAGAATGTCTATGACGCTCTGCAGGACAGACTAAAATTCATCTTTGAGGAATTTGAAAATATCTATATATCATTTTCCGGCGGAAAGGACAGCGGGCTTCTCCTGAACCTTGTGCTGGAATACCAGAAAAAGTATTATCCTGACCGGAAAATAGGCGTATTTCATCAGGACTTTGAGGCACAGTATACAGTAACAACCGAATATATCGAGAGAACTTTTGAACAGATCAAAGATGAGGTAGAACCTTACTGGGTATGCCTGCCCATGGCGACCCGCACTGCTGTCAGCAGCTATGAAATGTTCTGGTATCCATGGGATGACACAAAAAAAGAAGCCTGGGTACGGTCCATGCCAGAATACGATTATGTCATCAACCTCGACAACAACCCCATCAGTACTTATAAATACCGTATGCACCAGGAGGATCTGGCAAAACAGTTCAGCCGGTGGTATAAAATATCCCATGATGACAAAAAGACCGTATGTCTGCTTGGTATACGGGCAGAGGAATCCATGCACCGCTACAGCGGATTCCTGAACAAAAAATATGGCTACAAAAACACCTGCTGGATCAGTAAACAATTCAGTGATGTATGGTGTGCCTCCCCGCTCTATGACTGGTCCCTGAATGATGTATGGCATGCCAATGCCATCTTCCACTATGATTATAATCATCTGTATGACCTGTATCACATGGCAGGTCTGCATGTCTCACAAATGCGTGTTGCCTCACCTTTCAATGACTATTCCAAAGACAGCCTGAATCTCTACCGTGTCATTGACCCTCAGATCTGGAGCAAACTGGTGGGACGGGTTCAGGGTGCAAATTTTGCAGCCATCTATGGAAAGTCAAGGGCGATGGGATACCGGAATATTACTCTTCCGGAGGGGCATACATGGAAATCTTACACACAGTTCTTATTAGAGACCCTTCCCATCCGGATCCGGAATAATTATGTCAGGAAATTTAACTCTTCCATCCACTTCTGGCACAACACAGGAGGCGGATTGGATGAAGAAACCATCGCCGAATTAGAAGAACACGGCTACAATATCCGGCGAAATGGCGTATCCAACTATACACTGAATAAAAAATCCCGGATCATATTCCTTGATAAGATTCCGGATGACACAGATGATATCAAATCCACGAAAGATATTCCAAGCTGGAAACGGATGTGTTTTTGTATATTAAAGAATGACCATATCTGCCGTTTTATGGGATTCGGGCTCACAAGACAGCAGCAGAGACGCATCGACATCATTAAATCAAAATACAAAAGTCTGGAGGAAATACAGGTATGAATCAAAAGAGTCCAGTATATAACGTTATCGCCGTACCGATAGAGAAGATAAAACCCAATACATACAACCCCAACTCCGTGGCACCACCTGAGATGAAGCTCTTGTATGAGAGTATCCGGGAAGATGGCTATACAATGCCTATTGTGTGTTATTATTCCCAAAAAAATGACCACTATATCATCGTGGATGGATTCCACCGCTACCGCATCATGCTGGATTATCCGGATATTTATGAACGGGAACAGGGCATGCTCCCTGTATCTGTCATTGATAAACCCATCGACCACCGCATGGCAAGCACCATCCGCCACAACCGGGCAAGGGGAAGCCACAATGTAGAACTGATGAGCAATATCATAAAAGAACTTCATGAAATCGGCAGATCAGATGCCTGGATCTCCAAGCACCTGGGAATGGATAAAGATGAAATCCTCCGTTTAAAACAGATCACTGGGCTGACAGCACTATTCAAAGATGTAAAATTTGGAAATGCCTGGCAGCCGGCCGAGGAAGAGGACGATATATTTTCTTAGCTCAACGGCCGTGTACTTATTTATGGTGATTTCAGGCAAATAATTCACAAAACCTGTCTGGGAACTTATTCTGACATAATCTCCCGGACAGAGATCTTTCGGATCTTTTCTGTATACTGATGCATTACCACCTCATAGACCAATATAAAAGAAAACAGGGAAAGAAACATTATGGGGAAATCAAATTCATATGCCGGAACTCCTTCAAAATCCTTAAATACAACGTCTACCATAATCCTGAGTAAGGCATACTGATATACGGTACCCAGTGCGAACCCAATATAAGATAAAAAACGGTATCCACCCAAAAGGGCCCTGCAGCATTCCTTCTGTGAATATCCGGATACCCTCATCATGGCGATGGTCTTTGTATTTCCTTTGACCACTGTTGTGATGGCGAGAAACAGAGTCACACATGCTAAGATGATCCCAATAAGGAGCATCATTACCCCCATCATCTCACTGGATAAGTCCTTCATGCTAAAGGACATCTGCGTCATAGCAGAGAAGCAGAATGCGGCAAAGATCATAAAGAATGCCAGCGTCTTCTTTGATCTCAGGGTACTTCTTCTCAGCTCAGATAAAAATGACTGTTCCCTGTATGAAACATGAGATCTTTCCTGACAGTCCTTCCTGACATTGTTCTTTTCTGGTTGCTTTTTCATCCTAGTAATTCTTTTTGGTACTTCCATACCGGTTTCTTTAAGCAGCGCCAGCACGGGCATCTTCAACTTATGGCAGGCATACAAGACCGCCAAAAGAGAAAATGCTGCTGTCGGAAGAATCACAAAATAGAGCAGCACAGATGGATGAAAATGCATCACCACATTTGGTAAGATCCTATCCTTATTCTGCAGTTGATAAAACCACGGCATCAGGATAAATGCCCCGCTGGTCCCAACTGCAGTACCCATCAGGATACTGATTCCAAATACCCAGAAATGTTTGGCTGTCTTTATGTTGGAATATCCGAGTGCCTTTAAGATGCCAAGTTGTTTTTTGTGCGTATCAATATAATATTTAATATAAAACAGCAGCATAACTACGGAAGTTACCAGCAGGCAGCCTCCACTGACCAGGCATACTACCTTTGCCGTGGAAACCTGTGCCTGATAAAACACCATCATCTGTTCTGACACGATCTCATCCTTGATGAGAATGATATCCATATAGAAGTTTAGAAATAATGTACATACCATCACAGCACAGGCAGAGATAACAGAGATCCCGATAAGCTTTACCGCATCTTTCATTCCCACTACCATGCCATCACCATCCAATATCATAAGCAGTTTTCTGCTCCTGGTTCGTCTTGATCCCGGATATTTTCCCGCTATTCATCTTTATGACAGTCTTTGCCATCTCAGCAATGTTCAGATTATGTGTCACCATCACAATGGTAAATCCATATTCCCTCTGCAGTGCTGATATGTAATCAAGAACCTGTCTCCCTGTCTCCTCATCTAATGCCCCTGTAGGTTCATCCAAAAATAAAAACTGAGGTTTCTTTGCCAATGCCCTTGCCACTGAGACTCTCTGCTGCTCGCCTCCCGACAGCTCACCGGGATATTTATGAAGTTTTTCTCCCAGCCCCACTGCCTTGATAACAGCCCTATACTCTTTGTTTCCGCACAGATCCGCACCCATCTTTACATTTTTCTCCACACTCATATCCGGCAGGAGATAGTACTGCTGAAATACAAATCCAATATACTTTTTGCGGAAATTCGTTAATTCATTATCCGAAAGAGAAGTAATATCTTTCTCATCATAATATACTTCTCCCTCTTCCGGGCGTTCCAGCCCTGACATCACATTCAGCAACGTAGATTTCCCTGAACCGGAAGCTCCCAGGATCACTGCGAAATCCCCTTTCTGAATCGTAAGGTCGATTCCCTTCAATACCCGAAAACGGTTCTCTCCATTTCCATAAAATTTTGTCAGTCCCTTTACTTTGATCATTATCTGCCATCCCCTTTCATCTTAGCCATAATTCCGGTAAACACCTCTGTCATCATCTCACTGATCTCATTTTCTGTAAAACGGCACATCCTAGTGGCACACAAAGTAGCGATCCCATGGGTATAGATCCAAAGGTGCTGGTATAATTTCTCTGCAGATGCCCCCCGCAATCCATATCCCTTTTCAATGGAGCGGAGGATCTTATCATAATTTTCATCAATCAGTGACAATACACCAGACAAGTCCGGAACCTGTTCCTGCTCTTCCATAAAAAGAAGCTGAAACAGTTTTGGTTCTTCTATGGAAAAAAGAATATAATGAGTTCCTACTCCTTTGAATGGCAGCTCCTCTGACAATCCACGTTCCACATACTCCGCATACAGCTCTTTTGCTGCCACAACCACAGACTGCTGAACTTCCTCCATATTCTGAAATATGGTAAATATCGGCCTCGCTGAACTGCCGAGTTCTGCTCCCAGCGCTCTTGCTGTCAATGCGGAGAATCCTTCTCTGCGGACAATCTGCATTGCAGCATCTATGATTTTCTGTTTTGTAAACTTTGCTTTTGGCGGCACAAACATCCCCCTTTCTTATTCATGTATTCTGTCTTGGCACTCTTATGAAAACGCCTGTTTTAAAACATTTGTTTTAATTATAGCATGGTTTTATCAAAAGTCAAATCTTTTACATATATATTTATTTTGTCCATACTATAAAGGAAACCTACTTTACGAAATGGAGGAAGATCTGAACATGAAAGAATCACTGCGGTCTGAATTGCCCAAACTTGCTATGGATGATATTCCAACACCTAAGAAAGATGCAGTCACCATAACCGGACTGGTAAAAGAGCATGGCAGAATATCTGGTTATCAGTTATCCGATGACCGTATCGTAAACCGTTCGGAAGGAGTTGCCCTCGCCCGTTCCGGCGAGATCCGGGGCGTGGGAATCGCACACAATAAAGATACCGAATATCTGAAATCAATACCAGATGATACGGAAGGAAATAACCTTTCTTCCCTTCCCACGGTGAAAGCTGACTAAAAAATATAAGGGAAGTTCTCTTGAAACAGACTGTAACTGTCTCCAGATAACTTCCCTTTTTTCAATTATAATAAGAAACTCACAACCGCTCCCAGAACTCCTCCAGTGTCAGATCATGTTTCTGCATATAAGCAGCCGCCTCCTTCCCTACATATCGGAAATGCCATGGTTCATAATTGATCCCTGTAACCGGTTTCTTATCTCTTGGATAGCGCAGGATAAAACCATATTTCCAACTGTTTTTCCTGAGCCAGATATTCCCTGGTTCCTGTTCCTGTGTTTGATCCATCCTCATGTTCCCTGCACAAAGGATGTCCAGGGCAAGCCCCGTCTCATGCTCACTGTGCCCGGCAGGCATCGTCTCCTTATACACTTCCCTCAGTGCCTGCTCCTTCGACATCCCCTTCTGCATCGCCGCCCGGACATCCTCATCTACCAGCTTCTGCTGCTTTTCCCTGCTGCGCCAGGAAGAAGCGATCCAGTAATGGTAACCTTCGTCTGATGCGTCTTCCAACATATCCACCAGCGCATCATATAGCTTGTCTGATGCCTGCAGACGCCCGCTGCAGATGGTTCTCAGTGATGCATTATAATGCTCCGGTAATTCCTTCTCTTTATTGACAAGAACCAGTAATTTTTTATTCTTAACATATATATCACGAACTTCCTGCTCTCCCTGCCCCGATCGGTCCTTCTTCTCTTCTGTGCTTACATCCCCCCTGTCTTCTATCCTTTCACTCCCTTTTGCCTGTTCCGTTCCTCCATAGACTTTATTTTCTGATGGCATAAATGATATGCCGGTCAGGGCAACACCCTCTATCACTAATACTCCCACTACTACTGCAGATAATCTTTTCAGCTTCACAGCCATTCCTCCTTATCTCAATGAAATATCTGATTTCTGAGATAAGTATATCTGCAGGCTGTAACATAATCCCCACAAAGCCGCATCAAATCTGTATCATTTTCTCCAAAGGAATACCAATGCGGTATCTTTGAAAATCCTCGCCGATATCCAGTATGCCAACAAAAGTAATCTGATACTGTTCATCAAATTCCATTATTCCAGTATCTCCTTCTTCATTAATCCATCCATTAAAGTTTCCCTCTTTATAAGAATCAATATTATAATATTCCATAAACAGAGGCCAGCAGTAATCAATCACTCTCCCATATTGCCCCACCCGGCCCACAGCAGTACTGGCATCTGACGCTTTATCATAATCATAAATCTGTCCGATGATGTTATCCTTCACGGATTCCGGGTGATGGTAGCAAATTTCCATATAATATATCTTATGATATTCTTCATCCAGTAAAACGGTTATCTTCCTTTTAGAATTTTCATACACCATCTTCCACAGGCTGATTCCCTTCATCCCCCCCGTCTCTTTTGTTTCATAAACCGTATATCTCTCACACTGTGTCAGACGCTTTTCCTTCGGTTTGATCTTCTTATTCAATACCGTAAGGTCAAATAATATCTGGAATTCTTTATTTACTGTCCTCGTCAGCTCCGCCCGGTCTGCTGTCTCTTCCAACTCATTTGTCCGTACCGCCCGAAGCTCACCACCGCCACTCCATGCCCTTGCGATAGCATGGAGTTTCTCTGCAAAAGAATTGTAAGATGTCTCATAAGTACTTACATTGACATCAGTAAAGAAAACTCTGTTCAATTTATTCTGGTCATATAACCGGCTGTAATAGGTGGGAAATATCATGGCAGCGCCAAACAGGACAATAACCAGAATGATGCCAGTAATGGTGTATATTGTCTGTCTGGCATGGAACTTTCTTTCCTTTCTTTTACTCATTTTCCACCCTGCACCTCCTTTGGAAAACAGATTCGGATCTGCGTTCCCTCTCCTTTCCGGCTCTGTATCTCCCATCCTGCATGATGCATCCGTATGATCTTCTGACAGAGTGCCATCCCAATGCCAGCACCTCCCTCTTTCCTGGCTCTTGATTTATCAATCATATAAAATGGTTCTGTGATCTTATGGATCTCTTCCTCTGGCATTCCACATCCATTATCTTTCAGGCAGAAACAGTACCCCTCTTTCTCCTGTCTGCCCTCTAACCAGATTCTTCCTCCCTCCGGACATGCCTTTCTGGCATTATCGATCAGGTTGGAAAAAAGAGATAAGATAAGGTCTGGATCACCGTAGATCACCCCTCCTTCTATCTGCAATTCCAGTTGGATATTTTTCTCTTTCCGTATATTTTCTGTCATATCCTGTACCTGTCTGGCCAAAACCGATACCTGGTTCTCCTGAAACTGTACCTCCTGTGCATCAATGTAAGACATCTCCAGCATTTTTAGCGCCAGCCGTTCCAGCCTCCGCCCCTGCCCCACGATATAATTTGCCGACAGGCTCCGGTCTTCCTCACTCAGTGTCTGTGAACGCAGAATATCTGCATAACCAATAATGGAAGTCAGAGGGGTCTTCAATTCATGGGAAAAGGCGGCGGTAAATTCTTCCTGCCTTCTGGCTTCTTCCTCTAGCTGTGCAATGCTTTCTTCCAGTTGTGATGCCATCTGGTTAAAGTCCCGCCCCAGCACAGCCATCTCATCATTTCCCCGTATCTGTACTCTCTTCTTATAATCGCCATCGGCAAAAGCCCTGGTTGCCTGGGAAAGCTTTCTCACCGGACGTGTGAAGTGAAGGGAAAGAACCAGAAGGACAGCCGCAAAAATGGCCGCCACAACAATGAGCAATAACTGATACCGGGCAAAAAGACGCTCCCTGTCCTGATACACATGGTCGATGCTCCGGTGTACCTCCAGCACATAGTTTCCTGCCGTACTGTTGATCTCGCACAACAGTTCCAGATAATAATGCCCGTTCTGGCATGCAATCTGCCAGACACCCGTGTGTCCTTCCCTGTTCTGTTTTAATAGCTGGCTCTGGTAATCACTGTTCTGCCAGATCACCGCATCATCCTTATCATAAAGAATGATCCCACCTTGATCACCATACAGGCTCTGCTGAATAGACTGGACGATCTCTGATGCTGCCAGGTCCACCGCCTGATAATCCCTGGGGAGCCCCTCCAGTGAAGCCAGCATCGCATACTGGAATATTTTCATTTCCTCGATACTCTGGTCTGTCTCCCGGTTAATGGTGGTTTCAAAGGCAGTGTATACCAAAATATTCCCCAGCACCATAAAAGAAAGGATCATAACACACATCATAGTGATAAACTGTTTGGCAAATATCCTCATACTCTGCCCTCATCCGGCAGGGAAAAACGGTATCCCACTTTGTACACTGCCTCAATCTGCCTGTCCAGTCCTGCCTTTTTGCGGAGCCGCTGTACATGGAGGTCCACAGTACGGCTGTCTCCCATATAAGAGCTCTCCCATACGTGCTCATAGATCACTTCCCGATAGAGCGCCACACCCGGATTCCGGACAAAAAGCAGTAAAAGGTCAAACTCCTTGTAAGTAAGGCGGAGTGGCACGCCTTTCTTTGTCACCGTCCTTGATGCGATATCAATATGAAGATCCATTACATCCATGCTTGTCCCTGTCTTTTCATAACGGCGCAGGACACTCTCCACTCTCGCCAGAAGCTCCAAAACATCAAATGGCTTTGTTATATAATCATCTGCTCCCGCCCGCAGTCCTTTTACCTTGTCCTGTGTCCTTCCCTTTGCTGTCAGAAAGATTACAGGAAGATCCATGCTCTTTGCATAATCCAAAAGCTCATATCCATCTACCTTTGGCAGCATAATGTCAAGCAGGCACAAATCATAGTGTTCGGCCTGCATCTGATTCGCTCCCGCTTCCCCATCATATGATACATCACAGTGATACCCTGCATTCTTCAAGCTCATTTTAATCAGATTCGCGATCGGTTCTTCGTCCTCCACAACTAAGATTCGGTTCATCAGCCGCTGCTCCTTCCCATTCCCATTTATCAGAACATCCTATACCTGATTATCATAATTCACTATTGTATCATATTTGCATACTTTACGATTCATTTTTTTACTTATTGTTAAAAATCAGGCTGCCCTGTTTTGAGCAGCCTGATTTTTCTTTTGTTCCCGGCTCCGCCAAAAGGCATCCGCATCAGGCCGGTGATGAGATCAGATCCCATCCGATCACTTCATCTGTTTCCGGATCAATGGTGACAGAATATTGATCCAAATTTTTTGTAAAAAAATCTACCTGAATAGCTATTATTTTCCAACTGCTGTGAAAATAATGGTCACCGCCAGCACAAACTACTGCTGTCACATCCCGCTCTTCAAGCATCTCACCTTCGTTATTCTTCGAGGAAAAATCCCAGGCAATCTCATAATACTTTTTCTTTCCCTTATCCAGCTTTAACGTTTCTCCAAACTTCTCATAACGGCTCGTGTATACCTGCATCGGATCAATCCGGTCTGGTATCTTCATCATGCTTATCACCTTACCGGTAATTGAATTTATTACAAATTCATATATTACATCTCCCTCACAGTTTATCATTCCATTATAAGCACGGCAGCCCTCTCCTAATCTTCTATTATGATCATATCCGATAATGCCAACTCCCGTTACTTTCTCAACCGTAATGGAACCAAAGGCTTTCTCAATTTCCCTGACTGCAATATTCACAGCCCGTTCTGCTGGCATATCTGCCTCTGTTTTCTTCAGATAATTCCCCTGGTCCATTTCAATATTATACTTCTTGTTCACAGCCTCCGCTGAACCGTCCTCCGGCTGTGTTTCCCCTTCCTCTGAAACTGCCCCCTCGCTCACAGAAGAAGATGTGGTTAATTCAACACCCTGTTTATTCGCCATGGCTCCTGCCAGCATACAGGTTCCCGTTCCTACTACTACCAGCGCCAGTGCCATCGCGATCCATCCTTTTGTTTTCATATTCATTACCTCCATTCCCCGCTATGCGGATTAATCGTTTTCTCCTCGTTATCCGGATAACTTCATCTATATATATTTTCTGTCGACATGATTATCATACTCTGTCCGTATAACGTTTCCGATAACAAAAAGTAACGGAATGGTAAAAAAATTGGCGCCGTTTAGCTGGCTTAATTACTTAATTTGTGTTGTACCAGCACTTCAGTTCCCTCTCCCTCCACTGAAGAGAAGGACATCGTTCCCTGATGGCACTCTACTATTTGCCTGCACAGCGAAAGCCCTAATCCATTTCCCCCATTCTCCCGGCTGCGTCCCTTGTCCACACGGTAAAAGGGATCTGTGAGCCGATCCAGTTTTTTCGCCGGAATCCCAATTCCATTGTCAATCACCCGCAGTTCTACCCCTTCCTCTGTCTGTTTCAGGCTGACGGATACAGACACCTCTTCCGCCGTTTCTTCCCTTTTCTGCCGACATGCGCGAATGGCATTCGATATCAGATTGAGTAGAAGGATTTCCAGCAATCGGCGGTTTCCATACAGATTTTTTCCCTCACCCATTAAGTTCTGAAAATTAACCTTCACCGGGTGACTCACCAAAACTGTGGTCTGGCGGACAGCGATAACTTGCTCTATCTGATCCAGAAATTCCTGTGGTTTGATCCTTTCATATGTGATCTCATTCTTTCGGATTTCTGAGAGATCCATCAGCGTATAGCACATATCCTTCATGCGTCCGCTTTCCTCCATTATAATTGCGCAGTACTGCATGGATTCCTCCAACGACACCCTGCTCTTCATCATATATTCTGCATATCCATAAATACTTGTAATGGGACTCTTCATCTCATGTGCCAGATTCTCTACCAGTTGTTCTTTCCTCTGGTTATCTTCCTGTAGTTTTTCGATATTCCTCTCAATGGTCTGCGCCATGGCATTGATATTCTCTCCAAACACTGCCAGTTCGTCACGTCCCCGTATCCTCACCCGTTTGGAATAATTGCCATTCCGAATATCAGACACTGTCTCCGTCAGCTTTCCAAGTGGGTGCAGGAGAATATGCAGCATCACACTTAATACCCCAACCAATATCACAGAAATCCCCACGCTGATCAACAGATAGATCCAGAAAAGCTGCTTCCACGTTTCATTTAATTCCTCCAGCGGATATGACAGGTAGAAAAAATACGTATCCTGAAACCCTGTAAGTTCACCTGCTCCCACCAATTCTTTCTCCCCCTGCCCGCCACGGATCACGATCTGGTTCTGCCCTTCCTGTATAGTAACGGGAATTTTCTCTTCTCTGGGTGGATAGATGCTGTTACCATTTTTCCACAACTGGATCTGGATCTTCTGTTTTTTGTAGTCCTCCTCATGAAGTTCCATCAGATCTGCCGCTGCCTCTTCTGTTAGACGGTCCTGCTGCTGCAGTTGCTGCATATCCATCTGAACATTTCTGCGGATCACACTAAAGTCCACTTCACCTCTGCGCTGTTCTGTCTCCAGATTCTTTCTGTAAGTCAGTTGAAAAACCGAATAGATCCCAACATTGACAAACAATATGCTGATGCTCAATGCAGTCAAAAAAATCTTTTGCCATATTTTCATTCCCATTACCTCCGGGTCTCCAGTCGGTATCCCAGCTTAATCACAGTTCGTATATAGTCTTCCCACCCTAGTTTTTTGCGCAGCCGCTGAATATGCACATCCACAGTCTTGGTCTCTCCCTCATAGTCATAACCCCATGCCAGTTCAAGAAGTTTATCCCGTGAGAGGGCGATATTTTGATTTGTAATCAGCACTTCTAAAAGAGAAAATTCTCGGGGAGTCAGATCAATCTCTTCCCCTCCCCGAGAAACCAGACGCTGATCCAGATTGACTGTTATCCCGCCGAGGCTAAAGCAAGTTTCCTCCTGCCGGAAACGCCGCAGGACAACATTTACCCTGGCGATCAGTTCCATCATCTCAAAAGGTTTTACAATATAATCCTCTGCTCCCAGTGTCAATCCCTGTACCTTCTCCTGCAGCTCCCCCTTTGCTGTAACAAAGATCACAGGGGTTCCGCTGCATTTTTCAATAAGATCAAAACCAGACAGACCCGGCAGCATCACATCCAAAAGAATAAGGGAAAACGATCCCTTGTTAAGGCTTTCCTCCATCTCTCTTCCGTCCCTGCACACCTCACAGCCATATCCCGCAAGCTGTAAATTCAGGCGGATCAGTTCACGGATATTTTTGTCATCTTCTACAACCAGAATCCGTTCCATAATACCCTTCTCTCCTATCTTTATCCTAGAACTATGTATTATCATACAACAGATAAGTTACAAAACGGTAATAGAACCGACAGGTTATTATTTTCTCCGTATAAACCTGTTCATCAACAAATATATCCCCATCAGTACGGCCACAGTCCCTCCAAGGATCAGATACATGGAAGATATCCCTACTTTGTCTCCATAGAAATAAAGATTACAGTCCACACCGTCCCGGATTCCCTCTATGACTTCCGCTGGAAAACCAATCTGTGACATCTCCTCAAACACTCCCTGCATCGTATGGTTGCGGATCAGGGAAGTACCATAGGTTCCCGGCAGGAAAGACAAGGCTTTCTGCAGACCATCACCAAAATTTGAGATGGGCATATAAGCACCACATATAAAACCATAACCGGCGCTGATGATAGTCCCCACCGCTGAAATCTGTCCCTGGGAAGAGAGAAAGAAGTTTACAATACTGGACAAAAGAGTGCCAAACATAACCAGCAAAAATACATCGGCAAGGATAAACAGAATATCCGATGCACTGAGATACCAGCCCACATTATACAGATATATCATGCCTGCGGCAGTAGCAGCAAAACAGATGGCCAACGTAGAAAGAAAAGAGGCAATATAGTAACTCAGCGCCAGTACCGGCATTCTCACTGGGGCGATGGTAAGATCGCTCCTTGCCCCTGACACCTTGTCCTGTACCATGAGCATATTGGAACAGAATGCCACTGTCACACAGCAGACTGCCAGAAGAGATGAAAAAAGTTCTCCTCCCACAAGCCCGTTCATTACCTCGTCTGCCACGGTAACACCCTCTTCCAGTGAACTCTCAAAGCTGTCACGATAGACATTGCCGAGAAATGTAACATACAGTACCAGAAGGATCAGCGGCGTAACCATGGACGTAAAAAACAACCCTTTATCTTTAAAAAACAATTTTCCGTTCCGTTTCACCAAAGCCATTAATGTATTTACTTTCAACCTTTTACACCCCCTGTCAGTTTCTTTCCTGTCACAGCAAGAAAAACATCATCCATTTTCCCTTTTGTGATCTCATAATCCTGAAAAAGCCCCGGATGCTCCAGGATCAGTTTTGTAGCAGCCGCGGTGTCCGGCACTGCCACCCGGTATGCATCACGGATTGCCTCATATGGCAGTTTCAGGCTTTCCACCTGATTTTCTTCTATGCCATATAATGTGATAAAATCCCCTGTGTATGTATTTTTTAACTGCAGTGGCGTCCCCTCGGCAGATATTTTCCCATGATCCAGTATGATCACATAGTCCGCATCTGCTGCTTCCTCCATATAATGTGTTGTAAGAAATACTGTCATATTGCCTTCTACCCGAAGCTGAGAGACTACATCCCACAGAGTCTTTCTGGTCTGGGGATCCAGTCCTGTGGTTGGCTCATCCAGAATCAGTATCCTGGGATGATGCAGCAGGGCACGGGCAATATCAATCCTGCGGCGCTGTCCTCCTGAGAGTTTCCCTACCGGACGTTTCAGAAGATCACCAAATTCCAGAAGGCCTTCCAGCTCAGCCAGACGGTCACGAAAAGCCCTGCCTCTGATCCCATACAAAGCCGCCCTGCTCTCCAGATTGTCCTGTACATTCAGTGCCTTATCCAGTACTGAATTCTGAAACACAACACCCAGATTCCGTTTGATGGAATCCACATTGTGATCTAAATCTGTTCCATCAATGAAGATTGTCCCCGCATCCTTTGCAAGCTGCCCGCACATAATGGATATCGTTGTACTCTTCCCTGCCCCATTTAATCCCAAAAAGGCAAAAAGTTCCCCCTCCTTCACACGAAAACTCAGATCCTGTACCGCCCTGACTTCACCAAAGCTTTTGGACAGGTGCTGTATCTCAATCACATTTCCCATTTTCATATTCTCCTCTCATAATATTTCCACCTGTGCGGTTGGATGGCGATTCATGGCAACCCAGCCCCATACAATTCGCAAAACCTGTCAGCAAGCTGTCAGCCGCACAGGTAGAAATATTTTTATCTTATCATACATTCCTTACGATAAAAACATACTCCATACCTTTTAATATCACGATAGCCTTCTGCCCTGAGCTCACTATCATATTTCTTATCTTCGATCTGTTCCAAGGCTCTCTGGCATTCCTTTTCCATCAGTGTAAAGGTATCTGTTACCTTTATTTCTAAAATAATGGCAGCACCACGAACCGATGGGGTTTTTAATATGATATCCGGTCTCCCCTTTCCGCTCTCCCTGTTTGAGACAACGAGATATGCCCCAGCACCTTTTAGCAGTCCAGCCAGAAAACCATGATAATAGTTTTCAGCATAATCAAAGAAACTTATCGTGTCTAATAACTGTTCTGAGATAAATCGCTCGGCCCGTTCATGATCGCCATTTTCAAGTGCCTGTATTAACTCGCTCCTGTCACAGGATTTAACTTTCTTATCAAACCATGTAAGGATTGTCCGCTTATAAATAGAACGGACCTCCGTATTTGGAATCATCAGTTCCATATACCTTGTATCCTCTTCATAGGTTTCATTAATTGACTTCAAATATCCTGTAAAATAAAGAAAGTTCCAAAGATTATCCTGGGATTCGTGTATATCATCATAGGTAATATCCTCCTGAACTGGTTTTCGAATCGTTCCACCGGCAATCAGATTTTCAATCTCCTGCCTCATGCCAAAATCCGCTTCTTCTACTAATTCTTTTATAATACTGTTAGAGGAGGTATTCGACCAATATGGCTGTGGTACCGCACGGTTATTTTCCATAGCAGTATCGATATAATTCAGTATACTCCATGGGTTGTATATCTCTTTATCTCCAAATTTATAACCATCATACCATCTCTTTAACTCTGCATAATTTCCTTCTAACCCGCTGGAGACAAGCAAACTTCTCACCTCATCCTCTGTAAAACCAAAACAGTCTGCATACAGGCCTCCAAGAATAGAATACACCTTTAAATTATTTAGTCCTGTAAAGATACTTTCACGGCTGATTCTCAGACATCCGGTGATCACCGCAAATTCCAGATTCGAATTCGTCTTTAACGCAGATTCAAACAGCGAGCGGATAAAGCTTATCATCTCTTCATAAAAACCCCTGAAATAAGAATTTTCCAATGGGACATCATATTCGTCAATTAAAATAACAGCCTTTTTTCCATGATATTTTACAAGACAGGAAGATAGGAACTCCAGTGACATTGCGTAATCTGCATTCTCACCCTTGTGCCCCATAATAATTTCAAAATGTCTCTTTTCAAATTGTGTCAACTGCTCTCCTGATAGCACGTACGCATGACGAATAAATTCTTTCGCAATTTCATCCACCAGACAACGGTATGCCATTTCATAAGTTGGCTGTTTTGCTGATTTCAATGATAAATTAATAACAGGATATTTCCCCTGATGTGCCATATAATGCTGTCCGTAAGCAGAAATCTTCAGATCTTTAAAAAGATATCCATTTTGTATCTCTTTGCCGTCAAAACCGATCTCTGCCTCAAAAAAACGGCGGATCATACTCAGATTCAGTGTTTTGCCAAACCGCCTTGGCCTGGTAAAAAGGTTTACCTTCCCACCCCGGTCTAAAAGGTCACGGATCATATATGTCTTGTCAATATAATACCTGTTCTTATCAATGATCTCTTTGATATCCTCAAATCCAATGGCAACCGCCTTTTGCAAGAAACCACCTTCCTTCTATCGATTATATATAGTATCTTATCATATCCCCTCTGAAATGCAAAGCAGAAAAGCCAGATTGCTTTCGGCAATCCGGCTTTTATAACTTTATTACTTTTACACACTAATTAATTTTTTATCTGGATATCCCAGGTCATTTCTCCACCAGCAACGATTTTCCGGTCATTTCCTCCGGTTGCTGTAATCCCATCATCTCGATCAGTGTCGGGGCGATATCTGCAAGACACCCTCCCTCACGGAGCGTATAATTATGATCATAATTCACAAGGATAAATGGCACCGGATTAATGGTATGTGCAGTAAATGGAGCGCCGGACTCATAATCAACCAACTGCTCCGCATTTCCGTGGTCAGCACAGATAAACATCTGTCCGTCAACTTCCTTTATGGCTTCTACTGCCCTGCCAACACATTCATCCACAGCCTCAACCGCCTTAATGGCAGCTTCCTCGATTCCAGTATGACCGACCATATCCGGATTGGCAAAATTAATGATGATTACATCATATTTATCTGATTTGATAGCATCTACCAGCCCATCACACACCTTATAGGCACTCATCTCCGGCTGCAGGTCATAGGTTGCTACTTTCGGGGAATTTACAAGCAGGCGCTCTTCCCCCTCATTTGGCTCTTCAATTCCACCATTGAAAAAGAATGTAACATGGGCATATTTTTCAGTCTCCGCAGTACGGAGCTGCTTGAGTCCATTCTTCGCCAGAAATTCACCAAAGGTATTTGTGATCTCCACCTTATGAAAGGCAACAATCTTATTCGGAATCGTCACATCATATTCCGTGAAGGCAATAAATGTCGTTGGGAAGAACCCTTTCTTCCTCTCAAAACCATCAAATTTATCATCACAGAAAGCACGGGTAATCTCACGGGCGCGGTCCGGCCGGAAATTATAAAATATAATGGAGTCATTTTCTTTCACTGTAGCCACTGGCTTATCATCTTTCATGATCACAGTAGGCTTTACAAACTCATCTGTCTCCTCTTTATCATATGAATTCTGAACAGCACAGAGACCACATGCTGCTGTCTCCCCTTCTCCAAGAACCAGTGCATTATAGGCTTTCTCCACGCGGTCCCAGCGGTTATCACGATCCATTACATAATAACGTCCCATCACTGTTGCCACCTGTCCGACACCGATCTCTTCCATCTTATCCATTGCCTCTTTGACAAAATCTTTGCCGGATGATGGCGGCGTGTCACGGCCATCCAGAAAAGCATGAAGGTATACATTCTCAATGCCGTTTCTCTTGGCCATCTCAAGCAGGGCATACATATGGGTATTGTGGCTGTGTACGCCACCATCTGAAAGCAGGCCAAAGAGATGCAGGTCAGAATTATTCTTCTTACAGTTCTCCATCGCTGCCACCAGTGCCTCATTCTTGAAAAATACACCATCCTCAATTTCTTTCGTGATCCTTGTCAGCTCCTGGTATACAATCCGTCCGGCACCCATATTCAGGTGTCCCACTTCGGAATTCCCCATCTGCCCGTCAGGCAGCCCTACTGCCATTCCACTGGCATTTCCTTTCACAAAAGGACAATTCTTCATCAATCCATCCATAACCGGAGTATTTGCTTCCGCTACTGCATTCCCCTCTGTTTTCTCATTTAATCCATATCCATCTAAGATCATCAATACGGTTGGTTTCTTACTCATGTTCACGAGCTCCTTTCCTCAAATGCTTCTACTGACCTATTATAAAAGAGTTTTCATAAGAAGTCAACAATTCCGCTAAGATAAGTGGGCCAATGCACTTTTTATCTGCTAAATACCATGCCATCCACACAATTATCATATAAAAATTGTTTTAGCTGCATTTTGTCATTTGTCTCATAATATGCCACAAGCAAGGTATAAAATTCTTTAATATCCTCCTGCCTGACAGATAGAATCCCTTGTCCGTTTTCTATCATTATTTTATTTCCGATCAACATGGCAATCCTCTTGTTACCATCATAAAACAACTGAGTTCTCATTAAATAAAGAGTTATATCCAGTGCCCTTTCCAATGGAGCATCCGGACTGTCGGCTATTTTGGCAATCTCCATCCCCGATCTTTTCTCATCCGGTACTTCAGGAATCCATTCTGTCCCACCTATCCTCACTTCATCTCTCCTGACAATCCCAGCATTTAATACCGTAAATTTCCCCAATAACATATGAACCTTTTTGACAAATCCCAGATCAAGAGTATCATTAATATGATCTAACAGATACTGCCATGCATGCTTCAGGTCATTTACCGCGTTTATATCCTCTATTGTATAGCCGGATACTGCCATGCCATTATAGATCGCCTGTGTATCCGGGTAAGTAACAGCAATCCCTTCAAGATTAGCACTCTTCCATATATAATCTACAATATTTCTCTTTGCAAGAAATATATTTTCTTTTTGTGTCATATCATATTTGGGATTCATCCTAACCTCCGATACAATCCTATTGATGTGGCTGCCCTCTGCACTAAGAACTGTCAAAGACTGAATCTCTGCGTCTGCCGACTCAGATCTTCACTTAATTCCGAGAGCCTCTGCGTCTCCTGGCGGCACTCTGTGATGGCATTAGACAGACTCTGCATACTCGCGCTGGTCTGTTCAGTGGAAGCCGCATTTTCTTCTGAGATAGCGGCAAGCTGTTCGACAACTCCATGAATGACATCTTTTTGGCTCTCCAGACGGCTGGTCTGAACAGAAATATTTTTTGACACATCTGCCACATCCCCCATGCCCTGCTGCAGTCCCGCAAATGCTCCTCTTGTATCTTCCAGTTTTTCTTTCTGGAGAATAACTGCGTGATTTACTTCTTTCATGGTGGACACACTGACATCAGAATTTCGGATCAATTCACCTACGATCTTCTCAATCTCCCCTGCACCGCCAGCAGACTCATCTGCCAGTTTGCGTATCTGTTCTGCCACAACTGCAAACCCTTTTCCTGCCTCCCCCGCCCTGGCTGCCTCAATGGATGCATTCAGGGACAAAAGGCTTGTCTCCTCCGATATATTCTGGATCATCTCGACTGCCTCAACGATCCTTTCTACTGACACATTGGTGGCATTCGTCTGCTCTGCCACCTGTTCAATATTGGAAAAAGTTTTCTCATTGATGACAGTCAGTTCCCGCAAAATCTCATCTACTTTCCGGGACAGATCTGTCATAGAAGCCACAGCTTGCCCCAACTGCCTTGTACTGTCCGCATTCTGTTCGATCACACCTGCCATATCCATGATCTGCTCGCTGGCTGATGTCGTTTCCTGCGCCTGCGAGATACTTCCCTGGGCGATCTCCTCGACCGCATTGTCGATACTGCCGACATTATCTGCAATATGGGTAAACTTTTCAGAGAATTTCTGATTGCTGTTATTGAGCTGTCCCGCCTGCCTTGTAATCACTGACACAATCTCTTTGAGCTGTCTGTGCAGGTCGGACACTGCATTATTGATAACCACTATCTCATTTTTACCCTTCCTCTTCTCTTCCACAATAGGTGCACTGAGATCTCCTTTTGCCAAAACCTCTACCTTTTTTGATGTCTTTCGGATCTTTGAGGCAATGGAATTTGAGATCAGTATCGCCATGATAAGGCAGAGGATATATGCCGTAACTCCAATGAACACAAGAGTGAGTACTGTTTTCCTTATAAATTGGTTCACACTTGCCCTCGGTTCTCCGGCAAGAACCATGCCCCTGTCTGTCATTTTATAAAATCCATAATGTTCCGCACCATTGATGATAACATGATCCGAAAAATAGGTTTCCCCATTCTCAATGACCTTCTGCACTATGGCCTCATCTGCCTTTTCCCCAAACATCTCCGGCGTGGAACTGCTCACCACAGTATCCCCATCATACACCACAAGAGTGATCCCCACATCCTCCAGATAACCTACATATCCGCTGTACCCTGTAACTGCCGTCTCCAATGTCTCTCTCACACGGGAATTCATCTCCCTGACTGTGATCCGTATGCTGCTTATGATCAGCAGTGCCGCAAGAACCAACAAAGAGATCATTTCCATCAGAATTAATTTTGTCCTAATCTTCATAAGCCTTCACCCTTTCTGGTGTTGTCTAACCTCTGTTCTGTGCATCAACCAGATTTTCGCTCTGGTACATCTTCCTTAATTTTGGTTTCTCAATCTTGCCTGTCGGATTCCTTGGTACATCGGCAAAAAAGATCTTTCTTGGCCGCTTATACCTCGGCAGTCCTTTACAAAATTCACTGATCTGCTCTTCTGTACAGATCATATCCGGCTTCAGCTCTATAATAGCTGCTGAGATCTCTCCCAGACGGTCATCCTGAAGCCCGATCACAGCCACATCCTTGATCGCCTCATGACGGCTGAGGTAATTCTCAATCTGTACCGGATAAATATTCTCACCGCCGCTTATGATGACATCCTTCTTCCGGTCCACCAGATAGATAAAGCCATCTTCATCCATCTCTGCCATATCCCCGGTATAGAGCCAGTCCCCATGAAGGACCTCATCTGTCGCCTCTGGATCATTGTAATAGCACTTCATCACACCGGGACCTTTCACGGCAAGTTCACCGACCTCACCCTGGGGAACTTCATTTCCATCCTCATCAATGATCTTAGTTTCCCATCCATACCCTGGTACACCAATGGCACCTACTTTATGGATATTTTCTACACCAAGATGTACACATCCCGGCCCGATGGATTCACTGAGACCATAGTTCGTATCATATTGATGATCCGGGAAATATCTCTTCCATCTCCGTATCAGGCTCTGGGGCACAGGCTGCGCCCCAATATGCATCAGACGCCACTGATCCAACCTGTAATCTTCTTTCTTTAACCTGCCGCTGTCCAGTTCCAAAAGGATATCTTGTGCCCAGGGGACAAGAAGCCAGACAATGGTGCATTTCTCATCCGATACCGTCTCCAGTATGGTCTTCGGGCTGACACCCTTTAAAAGAACCGCTTTTCCTGCACTGAGCAGACTGCCGAACCAGTGCATCTTTGCCCCGGTATGATACAACGGCGGAATACATAGGAATACATCCTCCTTCGTCTGTCCATGATGCTTCTGTTCCACCTTACAGGAATGCATCAGGCTTTCATGGTTATGTAAGATCGCTTTCGGAAAGCCTGTAGTTCCAGAGGAAAAATAAATTGCCGCATCATCTTCATCTGTCAGTGGGATTCCCGGTGACAGACTGGCACAATTCGCTGTCAGCTTGTCATAATCTTCTGCAAAGGATGGGCAGTCGCCTCCCACATAAAACAAAAGCCTGTTCTGGCTGATGGAATCTGCGATCTCCTCCACGCGCCCGATAAATTCCGGTCCAAATACGAGCACATCTGCCTCAGCAAGATTCAGGCAGTATTCGATCTCATCCGGGGCATATCGGAAATTCAGCGGTACTGCAAGAGCACCTGTCTTTAGTATGCCAAAATAGATTGGCAGCCACTCCAGGCAGTTCATCAGCAGGATCGCCACTTTATCTCCTTTATGGATCCCCCTGCTCAACAGAAGTTGGGCAAAACGGTTTGCTTTTTCATCAAATACATGCCAGGTGATCTCCCGGCGGTAATGACACATCGAACTAGATTCGATCAGTTCATAATCCCGCCAGGTCACTCTTCTTTTCTCCTGTATGTCAGGGTTTATCTCCACCAAGCTCACATCATTTGGGTATTGTCTGGCATTTCTTTCCAGTAAATCGGTAATCGGCATTGATTTTTCCTCCATCAGCATCTCTTTTTTCGTAGCTCAACGGGTTCAAATTGGCGCCGTTGAGCTAACATGAAACAATGCCTGCAAAAAGACATTCTATATCAGCATTATATCTCATTGCAGGCATTTTAGCAAGGAAATCGCATCGGATATCTCATAAAGAATATGATCACAATATCTGCCAAATTCTTCATCCTCATATCCCCATGATCTTTCTTTTACTCCTATGGTAAGAAAACCCCCGCTCCCTGCCCCTTTCAGCGCTGGTATGATATCCTCAAAGACGGCACAGGATGAGGGATCGCAACCGAGCTTCTCTGCCTCTTTTATGTATATATCCGGGAACTCCTTGCCCCGGTCCACCTCGTTCCCTTCCGTAAAAGAATGGAACAGATCATATACGCCATTACTCCTCAGGCATGGTTCAAAGAGCAGTGACGTGTTTGAAGTGGCAACTCCTGCCGGAATCCCCTGTTCCCTCAGCCACAGCAGAAGCTCCTTTGTGCCAGGTTTCAACTTCACCTGTTCGGAATAAGCCTGGATCGCCATCTCATTCCACTCTGCCATCACCTCTCTGGCAGAAAGTGGCAGCCGGAAACGGGCGATCGTATAATTCGCAACCTGTTCAAATCCCATTGCCTTGATGGCATCGGAATAGTCCTCTGGCACTTCAAACCCATGTTTCCCAAGAAAATCCTGATCCACCTGTTTCCACACCCAGGTAGAATCAAGGATGGTACCATCCAAGTCAAAAATGACTCCTTTGATATTCAACTCTTTCTCCTCCTGCTCACTTCTTTTGTTTACATAGATGAAAATTTATTTGCCACCTTTTCCTCCATTCGCAATTGCCTGTATCACTTTGCTGCCGATCCTCGCATGCCCTTTTTTATTCGGGTGGGGATCAAGTTCCTTGCCGGATATTGCCATATTCAGGAGACTATCCTCTGACTCATCAAACTCTTCTTTAATATCCACCAGAGTATATTCCTCTGATTCAGAGAAAGTCTTATTCAGCAGTTCAACATAACGTTCTGTCAGGTCATATATATTACCAAAACCAGATATATCACCACACGGATTATATACATTGTTGGCATAGATCTCTGCATTTGGGGAAATCCTGTGTATCTCCTGGATTATCTTTGGAAAATAATAATCAAATTCACTGCATGCCTTACGGAACATCTGGTCCCCTTCCTCAATGTAATCCTGCAGATCCCGGTTTAGGCTGACGAGATGCAGCAGGTCATTGGAACCAATGGAAAGTGTGACGATATCCGCATCCTCCAGGGTAGCATGATATTTTTTGTACTTTTCATTTTCCGGATCTGTCAGTATGTCCAGAAGCTGGTCACTCCGCAGTCCATTTGTGCCTAGGTTCGCCTTAAATACATAATCATAATTTTCTTCCAGATAGCTCCCCACCAAACCAACATAAGAATCCGTTTCCGGAACGGAAAGCCCATAACCACTGGCAATGCTGTCTCCCAGCGCAACATACCGGATACTTCTGGACACCCTGTCGCCAGAACCCACTTTTATCACAGGCATTTTGCAAAATCCGATCACCATCCCTAATAAAAAAACACCTGCACGAATCCACCACTTCACCTGTCACAGCCTCCTTGTATCGTATATTCAGTCTGTATAACATTTTTAGTATATCCACAGACAAGAAAACTCATACAGGCATAAGTACGGTCATTCTTCCTCCTCATCCACATTGTGATATACATTCTGTACATCATCATCTTCATCAAGAAGATCCATGATCCTGGCAAACATTTTCTTATCCTCATCGCTGGCAAGCGACACATAATTCTGCGGGATCATCGTCACCTCTGCCTGTACCATAGGAACCCCTTCTTTCTCCAGCGCTTCCCGGACACTGCTGAAATCTTCCGGCGTAGTGAGGATCTCAAAGCTGTCCTCTTCCTCATTGAAGTCCTCTGCCCCGGCATCCAGCGCCAGCATCATAAACTCGTCCGCATCCGTCTCATATTCATCCTTATCCACGATGATCTGCCCTTTCTGGTCGAACATATAGGATACACAGCCCGTCGTGCCCACATTGCCGTTTCCCTTTGTAAAGGCATTCCTCACATTAGAGGCCGTGCGGTTTTTGTTATCCGTAAGAGCCTCTACAATGATTGCCGTCCCGCTGGGGCCATAGCCCTCATAAGTACAGCTCACATAATTCACCGCATCCACATTGCCGGCAGCTTTTTTAATGCCACGGTCAATGGTATCATTTGGCATATTATTTGCCTTTGCTTTCGCAATGACATCACGAAGCTTACTGTTGTTGTTCGGATCTGGCCCGCCCTCTTTTACTGCTACTGCGATCTCTCTTCCAATAACGGTAAAGATCTTCCCTCTCTTTGCATCATTTTTTTCCTTTTTGTGCTTGATATTTGCAAATTTTGAATGTCCTGACATCTAACCTCTCCTCCATAATTCATTGATCTCTTCTATCACTATTGGTACAAGTTCTGCCGTCTTTACGGCACACATCACGGTATCATCTCCTGCGATGGATCCTGCGATCTCTTCGATCCCAAGGGCATCTACTGCCGCCGCCACTGCCATCGCCATACCACTGACTGTCCGGACCACAACCAGATTGCCCGCCTGCACGATGGACATAATTCCGTCCTGCAGCACCCTGGTATAGCGGTCTGAATAAGCGGGGGGCGGATTCCCCCCATGCTCTGTCACGGCATATTTGGGTTTTCCATTCCTGCCTGACACCTTCGTTAGGGCAAGTTCCCGGATATCCCTGCTTATCGTAGCCTGGGTCACTTGAAACCCTGCCTCCAACAGGAGTTTCGCCAGATCCTCCTGGGTTTCTATCTCATACTGGCTGATCAGCTCCAGTATCTTATTCTGTCTTGAACGTTTCACTATACTGCTCCAATCCCTGATTAATCTCTGTTCAGTTTACTTCTCATTTTCTCAAAAAAGCTGACATCACCAAGACTTACCATATCAAAAGTTGTCACTGCCTTCTCAATCCAGATAATATCTCCTGTAGATACCGTCCAGAGCATCTTCCCATCTCCCCTTACAGCAGCCTCATCATGGTATTGTTCTTTGGTCTGCCCCACCTCGATCCGGAGCCTTGTCTCTGCCGATACCACCAGGCTTCTCTTATTAAGAGAATGGGGGCAGACCGGGGTAATGATCATTGCCTCCATACCTGGTGCAAGGACTGGTCCCGCTGCTGATAGGTTATATGCTGTAGAGCCCGTTGGTGTCGATACCAGGATCGCATCAGCAACATAAGTATCCATTAGTTCATTATCCACATATACCCTTGTGGTGATCATATGTCCAAAATCCTGTTTGCCTATGATAAATTCATTGACTGCAAGCCTCGCTTCACTGTCATCACCCTGAAGCCTGCCGGTAAGTGCCATCCGTTTCTCCACCTCATACCTTCCGGCAAGGATACTGTCCAGTGCTTTCTTTATCTTCGGACGCTCTACCTCGGTGAGAAAACCAAGAGTACCAAAATTAACTCCCAGGATCGGGATTCCTCTCCCGGCAAAATGTTTCGCCGCCTGGATCATGGAACCGTCACCGCCAAGGACGATCACCATGTCAGCCCAGTCCTCCTGTCCTACTGTCGCGGACATCTTTTCTATTCTAGCACATTTTCCGTGTTTTTCCAAATACCTTTTTATCTCTTCCGATGTCTCAAAATTTTGTTCTTTCTTTCCACCAGAAATAATATAAAAATTTGTCACGCACTGCTTTGCCACCATAGCCTCCATTCCTACAACGTCTCATGCGCTGCCTGTACCAGACGGCAGATCTCCTGCCGAAGATCATCAGAAACGGCAAAAGACTCCTCTGCACCATTCTCCATATAGAGAAGATACTCAATATTCCCCTCCGGTCCCCGTATCGGTGAGTGGTCAATGCCGAGGATATGGAAACCAAGTCCTCCCGCATGGCCTATCACCATCTCAATGACCTCCCTGTGAATCTCAGGATCGCGGACAACTCCTTTTTTTCCGACCTTGTCCCGCCCCGCTTCAAACTGTGGTTTGATCAGGCAGACGATCTGTCCGTTTTCCCGCATCAGCGCCTTCACGGGTGCCAGAACTTTCGTCAGAGAAATAAATGCCACGTCCACTGAGACAAAATCCATCTCTTCCCCAATATCCGCCGGCTCCACATAACGGATATTGGTTTTCTCCATAGACTTCACACGTTCATCCTGGCGCAGCTTCCAGGCAAGCTGGTTCGTTCCCACATCAACAGCATAGACGTAGCGGGCACCATTCTGCAGCATACAGTCTGTGAACCCGCCTGTAGAAGCCCCCACATCCATACAAATCTTTCCTTCCAGCCGGATGGGAAAGTTCTCCATGGCACGCTCCAGCTTATAGCCGCCCCGGCTGACATATTTCATCTTCTTACCCCGGACCTCGATCTTCGCTGTCACAGGAAAGGCTTGTCCTGCCTTATCCTCACGCTGGCCTCCTACAAAAACCTCCCCTGCCATAATGACAGCCTTTGCCTTTTCCCTGGATTCTGCCAGCCCATTCTTTACCAGCAGGACATCCAGACGTTCCTTCCGCTCTTTCACCGCTTAACTTCCCTTTCTATCTTTCCTGCCACCGAAATAGCATCCATTCCATATTTCTCATATAATTCCTCCGGTGAACCATGTTCGATAAAAACATCTGGCAGACAGATGGGAATGCAGTTCTTTCCCTGCCAGCCATGGCACTGCAGGAATGCCTGTATCCTCTCTGAAAACCCTCCACTGTACACATTATCCTCCATAGTCACCACTACAGAATGCCTCCCTGCAAGATTTTCTACGAGCGCCTCATCAAATGGCTTCACAAAACGCATATTGACCACGGTCGGATAAATATTGGATTTCCCCAGAAACTCTGCTGCTAAAAGCGCTGTCTCCACCATATTGCCGACAGCGAGGATCAGAACCTCTTTTCCCTCCTGCAGTATTTCTGCTTTTCCAAAATCAAAAATGGTATGCTTTTTCCCATACTCAAATGCTGCCCCGCGGGGATACCGTATCACAACCGGCGCCGCCATATGATACATGGCATAATTCAAGGACTCCTTCAATTCCTCCCCATCCATAGGGGATAAGACCGTGACACCAGGGATTGATGAGAGATAGGACAAATCAAAGATACCCTGATGCGTCTCTCCATCTTTCCCCACAATGCCGCTTCTGTCCAGTGTGATGATGACTGGCAGTTCATTAATACAGACATCATGAAGAAGCTGGTCATAGGCACGCTGCATAAAGGTAGAATAAAGAGAGACGATGGGCCTCAGCCCTCCGGCAGCAAGCCCGGCGGCAAATGTCACAGCATGCTCCTCTGCGATCCCCACATCATAGAAACGCTCCGGATACTGTTCGGAAAATCCACGCAGGCCGGTTCCGTCTGGCATTGCCGCACAGACAGACACCATATTCTCCTCTTTTGCCGCATTCTCGGTTATCCACTGTCCAAAGATCTCTGTATAGGTGACAGAATGATCTGGCTCTGGTTCGCCACTCCGGATATCAAATGCCCCCACACCATGAAAGATATCTGGTTTCTTCTCTGCCGGCTTATATCCTTTTCCCTTCTTTGTCAGTACATGCACCAGTACTGGCTGGTCATGGATGGATGATGCCGTACGGAAAGCCGTCACCATCTCGTCAATGTTGTGCCCATCTACCGGTCCGATATAGATCAGCCCCATATCTTCAAAAAGCATGCCGGAGATAAATAAATGTTTCAGGGAGGATTTTGCTTTCCTGATATGCCGTGTGATGGGCTGCCCCAGATTCGGGATGCGGTCCAGGGCATTCTCTACATTTACTTTGAGATCCCGGTACTTCCGGTTCGCCCGGATCTTTCCCAGATAATTTGACATGCCTCCCACATTCTTCGCTATGGACATCTTATTGTCATTCAGGACGATGACCATATTGGAGTTCAGCGCCGCCGCATTATTCAGCGCCTCAAATGCCATTCCTCCGGAAAGTGCCCCATCCCCGATGACAGCAAATACCTTTTCATCTGTCCCTTTCAGGTCCCTTGCCTTCGCCAGCCCCAGTGCCACCGAGATAGAGGTAGAACTGTGCCCGGTATCAAAGGTGTCGCTTGCATTTTCCCTGACTTTCGGAAAACCGCTGATGCCTCCCATGCACCGGAGTGTGTCAAAAACATCCGCCCTGCCTGTCAAAAGCTTATGGACATAAGACTGATGCCCCACATCCCACACAAGCTTATCCTTCGGAAAATCAAGGCAAAGATGCAGTGCCATGGTAAGCTCCACTGCCCCCAGATTGGATGCCAGATGCCCGCCTGTCCGGCTCACACTCCGCACCAGTTTAAGCCGGATCTCCTTTGCCAGTGCCCGGTAATCTTTCGGATCAATATTTTTGATATCATTTTCTTTGATGATCTTGTCCAGTAATTCACTCACTTTTGTATCCTCTTTTACTTTTCTCTGTCTACCAGTGATGCCATGAGCTCATGGAGAAACCGCTTTTCTTCCGGTTCTTCTGTCTGCATATGATCCAGCCTCTCCAGTGCACGTTCTGTATATTCCCTAACCCTGCGCCTGCTCTCCTCCATCCCATGCATCGTCACAAAAGTAGACTTTTCATTTTTTTCATCACTATGTACTGGCTTTCCGAGTTTCTCCTCATCACCAGCCACATCCAGTATATCGTCCTGAATCTGGAAAGCGATACCAAGATCTGTTCCTATGCTCTCTGCCGTATCAAGTTCTTCCTCCGATGCCCCTGCCAATACAGCACCGATCATAAGACTGCCTTCAATGAGTGCTGCCGTCTTATTTTTATAGACATAATATAATGTAGCTTCATCGACAAACTGTCCATTATTCTCTACATCCACAACCTGTCCGCCCACCATGCCATAGATGCCTGCCTTATGGCCCAGGATTTGAAGTGCCCTTGCAACCTTCCGGTTGTCTGTCCCACTGTCAAATGCCCAGAATGCAGATTCATAAGCAAGGTTCAACAGGGCATCCCCCGTGAGAATCCCCATATCTTCCCCATATTTTTTATGCGTTGTGAGTTTTCCCCGGCGGTAGTCATCATTATCCATCGCCGGCAGGTCATCGTGGACAAGTGAATAGGTATGGATCATCTCTATCGCCATCATAAAGGGACGTATGGCAGATTCATCATTCCCACCCATGATGCGGTACATCTCATACATAAAAAGTGGGCGAAGCCGTTTTCCTCCCGCCTGCAGGCTATAATTTACTGCCTCCAGCACTGTCTCCGGATATCCGGTCTCCTCTGGCATAAAGGGACGGAATCCCTCTTCGACCTCTCTCGTTCTCTGAGCCAGGGTCTCTTTATTCATCTACATCATCCCCCATCAGAATCTGTATCTTCTTCTCCACCTGATCGATGGCTTTATTTCCTTCTTTGACATATTTCATTCCTTCTGAAAAACACTGATAAGATTCCTCCAGAGACAGCCTCTCCTGTTCCATCTTCTTTACGGTATCCTCCAGCTTGTCCATAATCTCTTCCAGTTCCACTATTTTCCTCCCTTCCCGGATGGTGTGATCTCCCTCACCTCAGCCGTCACCATGCCATCTGCAAATGTCACACAGACTTCCTCACCTTTCTTCACCCTGTGTACCGAATCGATCATATTCTGATCCTTGTCCGACACATAAGCATATCCACTCGCCAGTTTTTTAAGTGGGCTGACACTGTCAAGACGCCCCGCAAGAAGGGCGAATTCATGTTTTTTGTCCCTGCAGGCCTGCCTGATGACAACACACAGCCTGTCCTCCAGATTCATAAGCCGCTGTCTCTGCTCCCGGATCTGATGCTCCGGGTGACAGCTTTTCAGCTTCGCCTCAAGAAAGGATAATCTCTCACTGTAAGTCTCGATCTGACGCAGAATGCTCCTTGCCAGACGGTCCTCATAATCATATAGTTCCTCCAATACCTGCCGCACATCATATACCGCAAGTTCTGCCGCCGCCGAGGGAGTAGGCGCCCGAAGGTCTGCCACAAAATCTGTAATAGTAAAATCTGTCTCATGTCCCACTGCTGAGATCACCGGGGTCCGGCAGGCAAAGACAGCATCTGCTACGATTTCTTCATTAAAAGCCCACAGGTCCTCCATGGAGCCGCCGCCCCGTCCGACAATGATCACATCTACCTTCGCCTCATCCAGTGTCTGGATCCCTGCGGCGATGGTCTCTGCCGCCCCCTCTCCCTGCACCTTCGCCGGATACAGGATCAACTGCACATATGGATTGCGCCTTGTGGAAATATTGATCATATCCTGCACTGCCGCCCCGGTCTGTGCTGTCACGATCCCAACTCGTTTCACATACTTTGGAATCGGCAGCTTACGGTCCGGGTCAAAATAACCGGCAGATTCCAGCTTCTTCTTTAATTGTTCATACCGCTCCGCAAGAATTCCATCCCCTGCCAGAACGATCTTCTTCGCATATAACTGATACTTTCCGTCTCTCTCATAAACATTGATGGATCCTCCCACAATGATCTCCTGCCCGTTTTCCATCGTGAAACCAAGTCCCTTCCGGTCCCCGCGGAACATCACACAGGCAAGCTGTGACCCCTCGTCCTTAACCGTAAAATAAATATGCCCAGAGCTATGATATTTGCAATTGGATATCTCGCCTTTTACAAATACAACCGACAGGGCATATTCGTTTGAAAACATATTTTTAATATACTGGTTTACAGAAGAGACGGAATACACTTTTCCTCTATTCATTTACTATTTTCCCCAGAATTCCATTGACAAAAGCAGAACCATTGTCCTCACCGTACTGCTTTGCCAGTTCTACCGCTTCATTGACCGCAACACCTACTGGTACACTGTCATCATACAGTGCCTCGTAGACCGCCAGGCGCAGAAGCGCCAGTTCTGCTTTTGCGATCCGGTCAATCTTCCATCCCCGCGAATGGGAAGATATCTTCTCATCAATCTCCGGCAGGTACCGGATCAGTGCATCCAGCTTATCCAGAATCTCCTGGTTTTCTTCTTCTTTCAGCATTTTCTCCTGCAGAAAATTATCCCTCTGTTCAGTAAACTCCTCTGCCGGATAAAATTCATTCTGAAACACCAGACAGAAAAGGTACTCTCTCATCTCTCGCCTTGTCATCACAATCCTCATTTCTGCTCAGGCACCATCAGTCCTTATTATCAACCTCAACTCCGGCAATCCTTACATTCACTGCTGTCACTCTCAACCCCGTCATGGAATTGATCGCCTGTGCCACTTTCTCCTGAACCTGTGCACAAGCCTTTGGAATATTGTATCCATATTTCATATTGATGGCAAGATCGACTTTCACAGTATCGTCATTCACCTCTACCTTAACACCCTTCGAGAGATTCCTGACACCGAACTTTCCTGCCAGTTCATTCTTAAATCCACCTGCCATGGACTCCACACCTTCAACCTCCGATGCCGATATCCCCGCAATGCTGGAGACAACTTCATTTGCAATCTGCACCTCTCCGATCCCGGACTGGTTTTCAAATGTATCACGGTTGTTTTCTGTCATGACTTTGGTACCTCCTGTTCATATGATAGTCTCATATAACTATTATTTTCTTATTATAGCAGATTTATTACTTTTTGCCAACAGGAGAAATCACAATTTTATCAGCCGCACATTCTGTCTTGCGTTTCACTACATCCTCAATCTGGGCGATCTGCTGTTCTGTCAGCTCCTGGGCATTCACCACCACATCCACACTATCGTCCAGTATTGTGACAACTGCTTCATTAAATCCTTTCGCCGCCAGTAGATTCTCTGTGGCAGTTTCCTTCTCACTGACATCTGTCATGTTCATGATCTCATTCATCGCCTTCTGTTTCTGTGCATCTGTAGCATTCTCATTGTTGACAAGCTGTGTCAGGGTATCTTTGTTCTTCGCCCTTGTCTGCTCACGGGACAACTTCGCCTCTTCAAAATAGTTCTTCGTCACTGTGTTGCTCACCAGCACAGCTTCTCCGGCATTCTCCCTGGATGCAAGTTCCCCGGAGGAATCCTTTGTCACTTTCTCCTGTGTCTGGCTGTCATCTGCCTGGGCAGCCGCCACTGACACTCCGCTGGCAGAGTCTCCCCCATCCAGAACGATATCTTCATCGGAGATATCCGCCACCTCTTCATCATGTACAACCTCGTTCTCCGTGGTCATACTAAGTTCATCCCGCTCTGTCATACTTAAGTACCCGGCCATTGCCACCATGACAACAAGCCCTGTGATAATAATCTGGTTTTTGCGCAAAAGTTTCTTCACTCCTTTGCCTCCTTACTCTTCATTATTTTAATTTTATGACTCTCAATCTGAAATAATGCACTGACTGCCTCGGTAATTTCTCTTTTTACCCCTGCATCCGCACCTCCGTCGCACACTATCACCACTCCCTCCAGTTCCGGTTCCTTTTCCTGGATGACATAAGGAGATGAATTTCTCTCACTGTCCTCAATGAGTACAGTCTGTTCCTCCGTATCATTCCCCCTGTCTGTATTATCCTTCAGTGTCACTTTTTCGTTAGACGCCTTCAGCGTCAGCATGACTTCCACATTCCCCACCCCCTCCACACGCCGAAGGATCTCTGTGAGTTCCTGCTTCATCTTCTCCCTGTACTGTGTCTGCCGCGCCGTTATATCCGGTTCCTGAGCAGTGGCCTCCTTCGTTTCTTTATTCCCACCGCTCCCACTAAAAGATACGCCAGAGGAAAAGAGGATTAGTAACACCCCGCATAGAACGACAACCCCCAGACGCATAGGCCCCGCTTTCTGTATCAGTTTCTTAATCTCTTCCATCTTCATAATACTCCTCCTGAACAGTAAGGTCTGTCCACTGGCGAAGGTCAATTCCCTTATCCAGCAGACGGAAAATAGGCGACACCACCAGCACAATAATGATGAGACCCACCGCATACTGCAGATACTTCTTATACTCTGTTCCTGAAAAAATATTTGTTACCAGCGTAGATACCAGTATAAATACCGTTACCCTCTGCACCATTGAAAGAATCTCCTGCATCTCCCCCTCCTTTCCCACCGCACAGGCGGCAATATTTTCATTACTTTGTCATACATAATCACAAAATGTTTGTAGACACCAGTACGATCAGAATGGAGATGAGAAACATCAGCGCCCCTGCAGTTACATATCCTGCCAGTATCTTACCACTCTCTGCTGCCGCATGGAGCGCCGCTGCCACCCTCCGGTCGCTGACAGGCTGTACAACAGCTCCCCCGATCCGGTATAATAAAGTAAACACAATGATCTTTACCAATGGATAGAAACATAAGATCAGGAGACAGACCAATCCCCCCACACCGATGGCACTCTTTATCAGTATGCTGCTCCCCACCACAGTATCTGCCACACTGCCCACAGTATTCCCCACACCCGGCAGCCCTTTTGCCGTCTGCAGCACTGTATTATTCTTTACCTTATCAATGACAGGCACCAGGATCCCCTGGATTCCCTGATAACCCACCAGCACACCGATCAGTATCTTCTGGCTCCATCGCAGAAAACTCCGAACCAGCTCCGTGAGTTTGGAAAAGTGATTGTCAGCAAGCTGGTTCATCATACCGAGAAAGAAGTAGACCTGAACGCCGGGAAGCAGTACATTGACCATAAGTGCCTCCAGAAGGCTGATGGCAATCAGCATTGTCTCATAGTACGCTGCCGAAGTCCCGCTCCCATTTCCCATAAGAAGCGACAGTGAAAATGCCGGAACCAGCGCCCTCATAAAATCCAGAAGATTCCCTATCGTCTCTGCTGCCACATGATATATGGTATAAAATCCCATCGCCGTGGTGGAAAATAACAACAGATAGGTAATATAAAATCCGGTCTCCCCAAGGTTCCGGTCTCCGATAGTCCCCGAAAAATTAACAAAGATCCCAGCAATAATCCCCAATGCAAGAATCTGAAACAGCACCATTCTCTGTCCGTTAAACTGGTCCGTGATATGAGTGATCCCCCGATTCCATATCTCCCCCAGAGAAAGGGAAACTCGTCCTGCCATGATGTCCTCCACATATCCCTGAATGGAAAAGCTGCTCTCATTCCCCTGCATTTTCTGAAAAGCACTCTCCACCTCATCCAGTGAGATGCTGTCCTGCCAGTCCGTCTCTGCACGGCAGATCTTACTCCCTGCCAATATCATCATACAAAATAAAACAAAGACGAACATTTTTCCATTTCGTTTCTTCATGACAGCAATTCACCTATCGTCCTCACCAGAGATGAGATCACAGGGAGACTCACAATAAGCATACTGACCTTTCCGGCAAACCCGATCTGACTGGCAATGGCGCCCTGCCCGGCATCTCCGCACAGGCTCACGGCAAGCTGTGTCAGATATGCGATTCCCACCATCTTCAGCAGGATCGCTATATACTCATGCTCCAGGCCAATGGCATCCTCAAATGCCTGAACCTGCTCTATGATCAATGATATCTTGCTGAGACCATATGCTGAGATAGCGACAGCCGCACATACCGCAATAGCAAACCCATATTCCCGCCTGGCACTGCCTGCCAGTAAGGATAAGAAAATTGCCGCAACCCCGATTATAACCACTTTTAACATGAAGCATTTCTCCTTCCCAATCACAGATCAAAAGGTAAATAAATCCTCCACTGTCTGAAGTAATTCAGATATGTAAGGAATCACCCAGAACAATACTAGCATCAGCCCTGCCAGACTGACAAGAAATGCCTGTTCGTCTCTTCCTGACTGTTTGAGTATCTGATTCAGTATCGTCACCAGAATCCCAACCAGAGCAATCCTAAAAATAATTGTTATTTCCATAGTTACCTCTATTCCCGCTCGCTTTTTTCTCACATTATCATCAGGCAGATCAGTGCCCCTCCCATCGTTCCCAGCACCGGATACAGCCTTGCCTTCTTCTCCTTCTCACGCTCCCACATCTGCAGGCTTCCCTCCAGCCTCTTTTCATAGAGCTCCAACGCCTGTATCTGCATCTGCACATCCAGATACCCCAGCGTATTTCCCAGCCCTGCCAGTTCCTGCCGGTCCTCCTGGCGCATTTCCCTAGCTGTAAGAACCTCCTGGATCGAAACAATCCATATGTCCTCCAGCCGTCCGCCGCCCTCTTCCAGACGCCGGGACACAGTGTCAAAGAACCTTGAAATACTTCCGTTTGTCCTGGCTGCCATCTGTGCAAAAGCCGCCGGCAGGGGAGTCCTGCCATACATAATCTCATTCCGCAGGATCATCACCGCCTTCTGGCAATTCTTCAGATTATGCCATTTCCTTAAATATATCTGACCATACCATATCCCTGCTCCAATGCAGCCAAGCATTACCATCAACATCCCCGCCATCCTCATCTCGACACCACCTGCCCCCTGCCGTCATAGATTGCTATTCCTTTACCAGGCTCACCACTCTGAAGAAAGAGAATCCTCTCAAACATTCTTTCTTCCAATATTTTCTTCATCTGTGGTTTCTCCCTGATATGCTGGAAAGAATTTCCATGAACTGTGGCAAGAAGAGAACAGCCGCTGGTCAGCGCTGTATTCAGCGCCTCATAATCCTTCTCTGCCCCGATCTCATCCACCGCAATCACTTCTGGCGCCATGGATCGGAGCATCATATAAATTCCTTCCTGCTTATGGCATCCATCCAGTACATCACAGTGAACTCCCACATCTCTCTGTGGAATCCCCTGATAACACCCTGCAATCTCAGAGCGCTCATCAATGACAGATACCTTTTTTGCCGAAAACATCTTTCCCCCTGTCGCAGCCTGCCGGACAATATCCCGCAGCAGCGTTGTCTTTCCTGCCCCAGGCGGCGATACAATAAGAGTGGGAAGAAACCTGTCCCTCTCAAAAAGATAGGGCATCACCCTGTCTGCACACCCTGGTATCTCATGTGAGACACGGATATTGAGAAATGTAATATGACGGATTGTCCTCACCTGTCCCTGTTCCATCAGTGCCTTTCCTGCCACACCGACACGGTGTCCTCCTGGGATCGTGAGATATCCTTTTTGAATCTCCTCCTCAAAGGCATACATTGAATAATTGCTTATGTATTCCATAATCTCCCGGAATTCCCTTGTTCCTACAACCTGTCCGCCCTGGGCTGGCATTATCTTCTCGCCTTTTATCACAAGTACAATGCTCCCGCCGCTGCGGATATGGATTTCCTGCAATAATTCCCAGTCCGTAACAGTCTCCGTTGTGATACGGCGGATACGTTCCGGCAGAATCTGCAAAATCTCTTCTTTCTTCATGTTGACACATTTACCTCCATTCTTTAAAACATGTATATGCCTGTCCTGATAAAATATTACATCAAAAAAAGCCCGATCTGAAATGCGGACTAAAAAAACAAAAAAGCGTTGGCTGAAAAACGCAACGCTCCAAGAACGGCCAAAGGCCGTTCTTGCTCCGCACAAGGCGAACTTTCCTATAAGATCAAAAAGCGTTGGCTGAAAAACGCAACGCTCCAAGAACGGCCAAGGGCCATTCTTGCTCCGCACAAGATGGACTTTCCTATAAGGTACATACCTCTATATACCATGTCCCATAAGATGCCCAGCCTATCCATAATATCGTACAGCTCCTTACTTCCCTGCACTTTTGCTTTTTCCCTGCCCTTGGTAATTGGTTTAATATATGAAAATTCTGGAAAGAGAAATTAAAACAGGCATGTTACAATGGAAACATTATATTCGAGGAGGAATAAGAAAATGAAGAAAAGACAAAGAAAGAGAACAATCCAAGGCAAAAGACCTGCCAAAATCCTGTTATCCGCTGTCCTTGCCCTGTTGCTGGCAGGCAGCGGGCTGAAGGCAGCGCCTATGTCAAAAGCGACAGAATCCACTACCCTGCAGAACCCACGGGTCAGTGAGGTACAGGGAGGGGAACTGGACGAAACGTCCGGTCTGCGCAGCCCCAGGGTAAAAATGCGTATCCGTGACACCATTACCTTCGGCAGCTACTGGCAGGAGGATACCAATGGAGATGGTGTGGCAGACCAGAATGATGACAAACAGCCGATCAGATGGCAGGTGCTGTCAGTAGATGGGGATGATGTGTTCCTGCTGGCAGATAAGGTGCTGGACTGCCAGCCATATAATACAAAATATACATCTGTCACATGGGAAACCTGTTCCCTGCGAAAGTGGCTGAATGAAGATTTCTATAATACTGCTTTCAGTGAAGAAGAGAAGGCAAACATCAAAGAAACCAGCATTGCCAATATGGATAATCCGGAATATGGCACAAAGGGCGGGGCAGATACGGAAGATAAAGTATACCTGCTTTCCCTTAGTGAAATGTCGAATTCGGAATATGGGTTTCAGGTGAGTTATGGTGACCAGGCAAAAATCGGAAAAGCCACTTCCTATGCAGAAGGAAAAGATGTGTATACGGATATAGAAAAGAGCGCTCTTTACTGGTGGCTACGGTCGCCTGGCATCGATGATAGTAATGCGGCGTACGTGTTCAATGAAGGTAGTGCAAGTCCCTATGGGGGCAACGTGCACAATAGCATTAGTGGTGTGCGTCCCGCTTTACATCTGAATCTATCCTCTTTTTCTCCGAAAGAGGCTGGCATAGTAGAAACTGCCATGGAAGAAAGTGAATGGGATATGGTGAAATTGGGGACATGGCAGGGGCAACCCCTGTACTGGAGGGTACTCTCTGTGAAAGATGGGGATGCGTACCTACTGGCAGACCGGGTATTGGCAGACAAAGCATACCATGAAACAGAGGAAAGCGTGACATGGGAGAAAAGTACCCTGCATGAGTGGCTGAATGGGAATTTCTATCAGAATGCTTTTTCAGGGGAAGAGAAAGCAGGTATCCGGAATGTGATGTGGGAGAACTTTGACAACTCATGCTACGGCACAGAGGGCGGTGCAGATACTACCGATCCAGTTGCCCTTCTGTCTCTGGCAGACATCGTGAAAAAAGAATATGGATTCCCCACAGCATACTGCTGTAAGAGTGAAATGAGGGCAGCAGTGGATGGAAAAAAAGAGGGTAGCGACTGGTGGCTACGGTCACCTGGCTACTATAATAGTAGTGCGGCGTATGTGTTCAGTGACGGTTATGCGTATCCCTATGGTCGCCGCGTGGACGATAGTTATTATGGTGTGCGCCCTGCTTTGCATTTCAGCCTATCCTCTTCTTCTCTTATGAAAGTGGGGACAGTGACGGCGAAAGAGGATTCCCAGACCGGGGGGACTGGAGGAGGGGTTACCTATGACCCGCCAGGACTGTCTGGGGAATTTAATGCCGAACCGGAACAGCCATCCACTCCATCCGGAGGAAGTCCTTCCGGAACGCCATCCAACAACCAGGGACAGACAGAAAATGGTGGGGCATCTGGCGGCAGCGTAACTCAGGGTCAGGGCAGCACAGGTTCCCAGGATGATAAAAAGAAGAATACAAAGCCAGGGAAAGTTACTTCCCTGAAAGCTAAAAATAGCAAAAAAAAGACAGTCATCCTCTCATGGAAGAAGGTGCGGGGAGCGGCAAAGTACCAGATCCAATACAGCCAAAACAAAAAATTTAGGAAGGCGAAGAAAAAAACAGTGAAGACTACAAGCTGTAAGATCACAAAATTGGCGAAGAAAAAGACCTGGTATTTCCGTGTCCGTGCCATCTCAGCAGGCGGGAAGAAGGGAACGTGGAGCAAGACCGTAAAGGCAAAGATTAAGAAATAAAAAGTCTCTTCGGCACATCAACCCCCAGTCAGCTTTGCTGACTGGGGGTGTTCCTTTTTATCGTCTTTAGACCGATAAATACCATTACCTTATTTCTGTAAACGGAAACAGCAATATTAGATCGCTATCCCGGATGCCCTGTGACTAACAACTCCCGCCTGAAAATAGTCTGTGCATCACTGGCAGGCTGATAACAACTTTCAAAACACACAACTTTCATCCTTTCGAGCCACCATACTGGACGAAAAAACAGGGTACATATCTCTATATACCCTGCTCTGAAAGATTCCTTGATCTATCTGATTTTTCCAACTGTGCGTTTGTAGTGCTTTTTATTCAGAAACATACTCTTTCGAGTAGATCTCCTCACCCTTGCTGTCTACATACTTAATCACTACAGTAGCAGAATCAACATCTACATACTGCTTTACCTGATTTGCGGTATTCTGGAATGTAGCATCCTGTGCTTTAATGCCTTCCTCTAACTGCTTAGCCATTTCATCTGTCTTTTCCAGTTTCTCATAGGTGAAAGTGTAGATCAGCTTATCATCTTCAGAAGTAACCTTTATGTTCATTCCAGAACCTGATACACTCTTCTCCATAGTGCTGAGCGCCTTTTTTACAGTCTCATCGTTTAAGTACTCGGAAATAGAACTGTACATCTTCCCACTGCTCTTGCTGTCTTTATTGTCTGCAGCCGATGTCGATGTTGGTGCCTGAGTCTGAGATGTTCCACCTGTAGTTGTTCCACTTGTCGTAGTTTCCTTTTTGTCGTCACTGCCACATGCTGCCAGACCAAAAGCCATAACCAGCACCATCATAAGCAGCAGTAGCTTGGATGTGATTTTTTTCATAGTTTTCTTTCTCCTTTTTTAATCCCGTGTGCAGGCATTTTACTAATGCTTCACACATTATTTATAATAACGAAATACATTTTACCAAAATCATCATTGATTTGTCAAGTTAGTTTTCATTTTTTCAAATATCCTTTTTTCAAATTCAAACTACCTTTCCAGCAAACAATGTTCCCACCCCTCTGCCCTTTATGATGCCCATTATCACCAAACAGCCTGTCCTCTGATTCTATCTCTGTGTAACTGACAGAATCATTTTCATTTACTACGGGAATGATTCCCATTTCAAGCAATGCGTTAAATGTATTGATCAGATTTTCCTTTTTTTCTTCCTGTTCAATATCATTTGCATTTAACAAGATTTGCGCGATTGTCTTATCATAATCACCAAAAAATTTGTCGTACAGGTACATAATGCTGCATTGCCCTACTGCCGCCGCTGCCTGTTTCATACGCATACTGACAGGACGTTCTTTTATGTTCAGTTTATTTGTCCCTACCGCAATCGCGCCAGAAGATACTAAGACCACTTCATACCCCATGTTCTGAATATCAGACAGCGTACATGCAAGGCGGTCAAAGGAACGCAGGTCGCTTTTCCCCATTTCATTTGTCAGGGTAGAAGTCCCTACTTTTATCACTATCCTGTTTTGGTAAAGTCCCATATCACACCTCAATCACAACTGCCGTATGCCTGGTATAGGGCAGAAACTTCCGGTAAATATCTTCCGTCCGTATTTTCATGTAGCCTGTTGTTGTACCGTCACTGCATCCATACCATTCTTCCGAAAGCACTTCTTTGTCAAATATAATCTGCACCTTGTTTTCCTCATCTAAAAGACTGCTAAAAACAGTAGCCGCACCAATTTTTGTGCCAAGCATAGTTTCCATATCTTCTGCGGGTGCAAAGGAAACACGGGCAACTCCCAACGCATGACTGAAATCTTTAGAGCGGAACAGCTTATTTCCTACTGTGATGAACAGGTAAAACTGTGTCCGCTGGCGGTTACAGAGAAATAGTGTTTTCACCATGCGCATATCTAGCTTTTCATCAATGTCAGCACAATCCTCCATTGTGATTGCTTCATCTGTATCGACGCGCTCAAAAGGGATTTGCAGTTTTCCCAATGCCTCGTAAACAAGTTCTTGAAGCCTTATCTGAAAACGAGAAGGGGCTTTCGTCTGGATTTCACTTACATATAACATTTTTCTAAGCATATTTACAGGCATACCGGCAAATATGCATTTCACACCTCCTGCCTTGACTTTTTTTCGTATTCAGTTTATCATTTGTTCTGCGATAACAAAAGCGAATGTTTATCATAGTAAGCATGACGAAACCAGATATAAGGCGGTGGCAATATGGATATGAATATCCAAAAATATATGGCATTTGTAAAAACGGTAGAGTATGGCAGTTTTACAAGAGCTGCTGAAATGCTGAATTATTCTCAATCCGGCATAAGCCGTATGATTAACGATTTGGAAAAGGAGTGGAAAGTTGTATTACTGGAAAGAGGAAAGTCCGGCGTAAAGCTGACGAGCGACGGAATGAAGCTGCTTCCTTATGCAAAAAATGTCTGTATGGAATATGAAAAACTGCAGATGGAAGTGGACGAACTGAACGGACTGCAATCCGGACTGATCCGTATTGGCACGTTTTCGAGCGTGGCGACACATTGGCTTCCAAACATTATCAGAAATTTTCAACAGGCGTATCCGGGCATTGATTATGAATTGCTTCTCGGTGATTATATGGAGATTGAAGAATGGATAGCAGATGGACGTATTGATTGTGGTTTCCTGTGCCTGCCTGCACGCCCCGAATTTGAAACCTGTTTTTTGGAGCAGGACAGGCTACTTGCCGTTCTGCCGGAAAACCATCCTCTTGCGAAGTATGAAAAAATTCCAGTGGCAGCTTTGTGTGATGAACCATTTATGCTATTAGAAAAGGGAGCAAAAACAGAGATTTCAGAAATATTTGAACGCTGTAACCTGACACCCAAAATTCATTTTACAACCTGGGACGACTACGCTATCATGTCAATGGTGGAAAGCGGGCTTGGTATCAGCATTTTGCCAGAACTGATATTGAAGCGCGTCCCCTATCGGATTGTTGCAAAGGAATTAGATGTTCCCGCATATAGAAAAATTGGCATTGCTCTCCGAAACAGAAAAAATGATTCCCTTGCAGTAAAGCGGTTCTTGGATTACTTGCAGTATCGCTAATCCTGCCCTATCCTTTGAACACTATGCCGGAGCTTGTTACCGCCACCCATTTTAGAATTTTACTAGACCAATGAACTGAGATTGCCGATTATTTCTACACCAACCCCTCAATAACGGTTTCCGTCAATTTCAATGCTTCGGTAATATCAGGCGCAATATAATATATAAAATCCGTGTCATGAACATAGCAAATGATTTGAGCAACAGTTCCTTTTTGGCTTGGATTATAGTCTAACATGAGATAAAGAGAACCCGCATATTCCGCAAAAGGAAACCAGTATTCGCAAAATAAGTACGGCTTTATGCGTTCGTCTAATTGTTGTATTTGTTTTTCTTCAATCACTTCTGGAAACTCAATCATTTTGCGGTTTTCATTTTGAAAGTATGATTTAATTTTACTCATCTCTTGTAATGATAACAAACGATATCCTCGATAAAAGCCTTCTTGTGGCCATAGTAAACTTATATACCCAGAACCATTTTTATATCTGTATACATGCTTGAAATCTTCAGGCAGTTTTATTTGAAATTGTTGCTCAAAAGCATTTAATTGTTCTTCTGTTGCTCCTTGAATTGTAAAATATTCGTCTATATCTTCCTGTTCAACTTCCTCCTCGTTTAATTCTTCGGCATTCTCAAGGAAAAGCTGTTCATTTTTTTTAATCAGTTCTACAATATTATTCATTTTATCAATTTTCTCCAATTTTTCATAAAAATCGCTTAATTTTAGGAATTATGAGACTACCTAACAAATATACGCTACACAGATAAACAAATAGATTTCCAATATACGAATAAAGAGTAAAGCGTCCTTTCATTGTAACCTGTGCAGATAATGTCTTTGTATCAGACTGAAAGTAATCGGTCTGTGCCAGCACACTGCCTTTA
>CANRWA010000002.1 GCA_947643415.1 uncultured Clostridia bacterium
TGATAATCAGTGGAACATTTGTATTCTTCATATTATCCTCCATTCCCACACTATAATTAGAAAAGGGCACAGGCAAGTATTCCAAGAATGATCAGAATATTACCCAGCAGTTTTTTTCTCGTCATTTTTTCCTTTAGGACCAGTACACTTAATATTGCGACATAAACATACCCGGTTGATTCCAGAACAGGTCCAAGGGATAGGGGGACACCGCGGTATGCTATTGTTGTAAGGACTGTAGAAAGGATGAAAAAGCAATATGCCCCGATTACATGAGGATTTAGATATTCTGCCAGCCTGGAATCATATTTTCTGTCTGCGCTCTTTTTTAAAATTATTTGTGAAACAGAAGAAACTAATACAGAAAATAAAAATAATAGGTAAAAATAATTAAACATCCTGCTCCTCTCCTCCTACTAGGGTAATTCCTGTAATAATCAAAATAATACCGATAAGAATATTCCAGCGAATTTTTTCCTGAAAGAACAGGATCCCCCATAATATTCCCCATATGATGACAACCGCTTTGTTGGCAAAGGCAGCGGAAAGGGGCATCCTTTTTAAAACCTGTTGCCATAATATGGCATAGATTACAAGTAAAAACATTGCACCGCCATAAATAAATATGAATTGCCATGAAATGAGGGGAAACTCCCCTGCAAATTTGGACAGTACGCTGGTAAAGGAGTATAATACCAATGCAAAATGAAGCAGGATATATTTGCCAAATTTATGAATAAAGCGTTTCATTTCTGTTCATCCCCTGGAAATATTATTTAAGATAAAAATCTTTTATCTGTTGTACAATATAGTCTACCTGGTCTGGTTCTAGCTGATAAAACATTGGGAGACGAAGCAGACGCTCACTTTCTTTTGTAGTGTACACATCCTCTCCGTTAAAGCGGCCGTATTTTCGGCCTGCCGGAGCAGTATGCAGGGGAATGTAGTGGAACACAGCGATGATATCGTGTTCCTGTAGATGCTGTATTAATTTTGTACGTTCTTCCAGGTCTTTTGTTTTAATGTAATACATGTGCGCATTGTGGGTACAGTTTTCCGGAATATATGGTAATTGGATAAATCCAGCCTCTGCAAGTTCCTGGAGGGCAGTGTTGTAATGATTCCAAATAGTTAAGCGTTTATTATTGATTTCGTCAGCTAATTCTAACTGTGCCCAAAGATATGCAGCATTTAATTCGCTTGGAAGATAAGAGGAACCCGCTTCAACCCAGGTATATTTATCGATCTGGCCACGGAAGAACTTGGCGCGGTTTGTCCCTTTTTCCCGTATGATCTCTGCCAGCTCTATATTCTTAGCATCTCGAATTAAAAGGGCACCGCCTTCTCCCATAGAATAATTTTTGGTTTCATGAAAACTAAAACAGCCATAATCACCGATCGTACCCAGGGCCTTGCCGTTATATTCCGACATGATTCCCTGCGCTGCATCCTCTACTACAGCAAGATTATATTTTTTGGCAATCCTCATTATAGTATCCATTTCACAGCTTACGCCGGCATAGTGGACAGGGACAATCGCTTTGGTTTTGCTGGTGACTGCCTTCTCAATCAGGTTTTCATCTATATTCATGGTATCTGGCCGTATATCTACAAAGACTGCTTTGGCTCCCCGCATCACAAAAGCATCTGCTGTTGAGACAAATGTATAAGCAGGCATGATTACCTCATCCCCTGGCTTTATATCCAGTAAAAGGGCAGCCATCTCTGTTGCATGGGTACAGGATGTTGTAAGCAGTGCCTTTGGTATATTAAAGCGTTTCTCCATCCATTCACTGCATTTTTTTGTAAATTCGCCATCTCCGCAGATCTTTTGCAGATTGATGGCTTCCTGCATGTATCCTATCTCTTTTCCTGTAAATGGTGGAACATTAAAACGAATCATAGCATATCTCCTATATTAAAAATTAGTGATCATTATATCCGCATATACTATAGCACATTCTTATTCATATGACAAATGATTTCTATAAAGATGTTTTTGGGGAGCATGCCCGGTGTTACTTTAAATAGTGTTGCATTAGCCAGATAGTTATGATAGAATGGACAGGAAACATTGGATGAAAACAGGTTAGAGGTGAAGAAATGACATTTGATAAAGTAAGAATGCTTGAATTTCCACAACGTGGGGATGCAAGGGGGCATTTGGTCGTTGTGGAAGGAGAACAGGATGTACCTTTTGATATAAAAAGGATTTTTTATATTTATGGTTCGGATACAGAGGTAGTCAGGGGGCAGCATGCAAACCGCAAGTCGGAGTTTGTGTTGATCAATGTGGCAGGCCAGAGCAAGGTGAGAGTGAAGGATGGCAAGGGAAATGAGGCTGTATTTTCCCTGAACAGGCCTCATACGGGGATCTACCTGCCTAAACTTATGTGGAAAGATATGTATGAGTTCAGTCCCGATTCTGTGCTTCTCTGCCTTTCCAGTGAACATTATGATCCTGATGAATATATACGCTCTTATGATGAATTTGTCAGAATTGTAAATGAGGAGTAATGAAATGAAACTTTCTATTGTAATTCCTGTATATTATAATGAAGATAATCTGTTACCATTATATGAGGATATAAAGAACAAGATAATAGATGTAATAGATTTTGAGTATGAGATTGTAATGGTTAATGACGGATCAAAAGATAATAGTTATGCAGTTATGCAGAATCTGGCAGAGAGAGACAGGCATATTAAGATTGTGAGCCTGTCTAAAAATTTTGGATCCCATGCTGCTATTCTGTGTGGCCTGGCGAAGTGTACGGGTGACTGTGCGGTGGTAAAGGCAGCGGATCTGCAGGAACCAACAGAACTGGTTCTGGAGATGGTGGAAAGGTGGGAAAATGGATCTAATGTAGTATTAGCTGTGAGAGAGGGAAGAGAAGAGGGGAAAAGCCAGACACTGTTTGCCAATTTATATTACACCCTTGTCAGAAAAGCCGCATTGCCCGCTATGCCAAAAGGAGGATTTGATGTCTACCTTCTGGATCGTAAAGTGATTGATGTTCTGATGGCTCTGGACGAGAGGAACAGTGCATTGACCGGACAGATTCTGTGGAGTGGTTTCCGGACTGAAAAGGTATACTATACACGTCTGGCAAGAGAGATTGGGACAAGCCGCTGGACATTGAAGAAAAAGATAAGACTGGTCTCAGATTCGTTATACAGTTTTTCCACGCTTCCTATTAAGGTAGTGACGGCGGTTGGTATCTTGTCATTTCTTGGTTCCCTGATCTGGGCATTATGTGTGGTGGTGTTTAGGATAGCGGGAATGATAGAAGTCAGTGGCTGGACAACTTTGTTTGTTTTTAATTTATTTAGCTTTGGCGTAATGATGCTGACGATGGGAATCATAGGTGAGTACCTGTGGAGGACATTTGATGCTTCCCGAAACCGTCCCCCATATATTGTGGAAGATGAAAATGATCTGGATAGGGAGGAGAAGAAATGATTCATTTGCGAAATTTGGAAATGAAAGATGTTCCTTTTATGTTAGAATGGATGCATGATCCACAGATTCAGAAGTGTTTTCAGAAAGATATGATGGGAATGTCACAGGAAGATGCGCAGGAGTTCTGCAGGGTATCAGCAGAGAATCAGAGTAAAAAGGACAGAGGAGATTATCAGGATATTCATTATGCCATTGCAGATGAACAGGATGAATATCTGGGGACTATTAGCCTGAAGAATATTGATTGGGTTAGTGGGTCTGCTGAATATGCTATCAGCACCAGAAAATGTGTGCATGGGAAAGGGACTGCAAAAGAGGCTACAGGGCTTATGCTGCAAAAGGGGTTTAAAGAGTTGGGGCTGCATAGGATATATTTGAATGTATTGTCAGATAATATAAGGGCAGTACGTTTTTATGAAAAATGCGGTTTTGTGTATGAAGGCGAATTCAGGGAACATATCAGATTAGAAGGGACATTGAAATCATTGAAATGGTTTGGAATGTTGGAAGATGAATTTGAACAATGGATAAAGGAGCATTGATGTATGGAAAAAATTATGCCAAACCGTCTTGATCGAGGTTTTTTCCGATATCAGGATGAATTTGAACAAAAGGCACTGGAGGTGCTTCGCTCGGGATGGTATGTACTTGGAAATGAGGTGAAGTGCTTTGAGGATGAGTTTGCCAGATATGTAGGCGCCAGTTATTGCGTTGGTCTTGCCAGTGGCCTTGATGCGTTGTGGATTGCTTTCCGTATTTTGGGAATTGGGGAAGGCGACGAAGTGATCGTACAGGGAAATACTTATATTGCAAGTGTTATGGGAATCACAATTAATGGTGCCACCCCTGTGTTTGTTGAGCCAGATGAATATTATAATATGGATGCAGCTAAAATTGAGGAAAAGATAACGGAGAGGACAAAAGCAATTTTGGTGGTGCATCTTTATGGACAGGCCTCCAATATGGCATCAATTGCAGAGCTTGCCAGGAAGTATAATCTGCGTCTGATTGAAGATTGCGCACAGTCACATGGTGCGGCTTATGATGGGCGGATAACGGGAACTTTTGGTGATATTGGCTGTTTTTCTTTTTATCCATCCAAGAATCTGGGGGCATTTGGAGATGGCGGGGCGATTGTGACAAATAATGCAAAGATAGCAGAAGATGTGAGAGTGTTCCGCAATTATGGAAGTGAGAAACGGTATTACAATAAAGTGGTCGGAGCAAATTCCCGGCTGGATGAACTTCAGGCAGGGCTGCTCAGGGTAAGGCTTTCCCATATGGAAGAGTTAATGGAAGAGAGGCGCAGTCTCTGCCAGCGTTATCAGAACGAACTGAAAAATGAGAGTATCATACTTCCGGCTGTCAGGGATAAGGCAACCCATATATGGCATCAGTATGTAATAAGGACAGAAAGAAGGGAGGAACTGATCGCCTATCTGGATCAGAAGAAAATAGGAACGATCATACATTATCCGATTCCACCTCATCTGTCAGAGGCATATGGATATTTGGGTATGGAAGAAGGAAGCCTGCCTATAACAGAACGTTATGCACAGACTGTTTTATCAATTCCTTTGTATAATGGGATGACAGAAGAGGAACAGGATTATGTCATTGCCAGGATCAATGAATTTAAATAATGATGGAAAACGAAAGGAAAGTGGCGGTAGCCAGAGAGGTGGAAAAATGGGCAAGAGAACATATGATACCAGATGGTTTTATGGCTGTTTGTTGATGATAACCTGTATTTTTAGTGTTTTTTTTGTTAAATATGTGAATTATGCTGACACGCCACTGCATTCTCTTGTAGCTAAGTCAATTTTTTTTCAGGACACAGATTTTGATGCTGGAATGATACCACGCCATGCGTATGCTTATCCGGTCTACCATATAGTTCAGAAAATGGTGCATTTTATTTTCAGGCTGGATTATGAAACTGCGGCAGCGATTATCTTATCGGTCTCTATTTTTGTGTCTGTATTATTATATCGTAAATTGATCCTTATGATTGTCAGGGATACGGATTCAAATAAATATTTTGCTGATTTTCTGGCGCTTGGGTCGGTTCTCTTTGAGGTGGCAAGATGCTGGTTAAATGACTGGCGGTTTTATCAGTCCCAATGTGGGCCGAATCCGTTTCATAACCCGACTATATTATTTGTGCGTCCCATCGGGACGATCAGCCTGATATGCTTTATAAAATATATACAGAACTACAGGCAGAAGAAGTATTACAGGTATGTGGTGCTATTTGGTTTATGTATGTTGATCAGTATAGGGGCGAAACCAAGTTATGCGCTTGCGTTTCTGCCAGCAATGGGGATATATACTTTATATTACATGATTCGGAATAAGGAAATATGGTTTGGGGTTATTGCGTTTGCTGCTGTGCTGCCCTCTCTTATCCTGCTGGTAGTTCAGCAGGTATGGGTATCTTCGCAGACACAGGCGTTAAATGTGACCGTCGGTTTTGGAGGATTTACTGGTCTTACCCCGATTCAGGTAGTTCTTTCATCACTTATCACATTCCCAGTAGTGATCCTGTTATTCCGCGTCAGTCTTATAAAGAGAGAACCAGTGTATTTTATTAGTATAACAGCGCTTGTTATTGGCTGGATTCAGATGTTCTGGTTTTCGAATGGACCGGCAGGGGATTTCTCCTGGGGATATGACCTTGCTGTACAGGCTGCAACGATAGTTACTTTGGCAGAGACCAGAAAGGGAGAAGAATTTAACAGAGGCAGGAATATCATCAATAGATCAGCATATGTAATTTTCCTATATCAGGTTTTAACCGGGGTTGTGTATCTATGGACGATATATAATACGACTATGTTTTGGATATAGAAATGTGAAAAGGACAGGATGAACTGTTTATGAATATAAAGTACGTAACAGAGAAAATATCTGGCAATTACAGGCAGATTATCAAAGTATTGTTGCTGGTCAGTTTACCATTAATCATGTGTTATATTGCTTGTTTGAAAGATGGAATATCACTGGGTGATATTTATTTGGGAAATTCAAAGTGGAATGATGAGGTTCTGTATTACAAGATTACTGAGGCAGTATCAAAATTCAATGGGCCATTGGGGAATTTTGGCTATAATGGCAGCAGCGCAGAGTTAGGGCATTTTGGAGCATGGAGTCCGGTTGTATTTGTGTTTTATATCATATGGGCAAAGATTTTTGGATGGTCGTTGATGTCTCCCGTGTATTGTAATATTGCCCTTATGATGATCGCAATGTTTGTATTTGCCCTTTTTGTGCATCCTACGAAGAAGCAGACAATATTTCTTTGTTTATTATATGGCAGTTGTTCCATCATGACCAGATATGTGCTCTCCGGTATGACGGAAATAACTATTTATAGCCTTCTGATCATATTTTTTGGAATTTCTGTAAAAGCGGGAAGGACAATAGAGGATGTCTTTAAGCTGCGGTATTTGCTTATTCTTAATTTTCTGGCTTTTTTGCTTACTCTTATGAGACCATATTGGATCCTTTTGTTTGCTGTACCTGCCTGGTACTGGTATAGCAGGGGAAAGAAAAAAGCTGTTTTTGTTGAAGTCATTGTGTCACTTTTTACTATTGCTGTGTATTTTATCATCGCTAACCGTTTTTGTGCACAGTATTTGTTTCCTATCATAAATCTCGACTGGCTTAAGTTGGCGTTTACAAATCCGTTACAGGGTTTATATAACATAATGCATATTTTTGTATCATCGCTGTGGCAGCTCTTGCAGAGTGTAGGAGAGGGAATCGTTTCAGGGGCGCCGATGGGCGCTATGTATGCGGTTTTTCTGATGATGGTTATTTATTTTCTTTATTCTATTTTAGCTACAGATAAGAACGATAAAGATAAAAGGAGCTTCTTTTATTATGGATTAATTTGTTTTCTGTCGTTGCTGCTGGCGATATTTTACCTATATGACCTGGAAGTGGGGAGCCGGCATTTAACGGGATTTATTCTGGTGTTTATAATGGTTTTTCCATTGATGGAGACTTCTCCTAAAAGATTTCTGCTGTTTTTAACCGCTTTTATATGGCTGTTTTGTGCAAGGGCTGCGGATGAGTATACTTATGGGATTCCAGTACGTACAGAGGAAAAAGAAGCTGAGCTTGCCCATGGAATAGAGGAGCTGGAGCAGGCGGTCCTCATTGATGCAGATTCGGACGATGCATGGGATAATACTATTATCTGGCTATATAGTGATGAGACAGAGATTGACTTTACTTATTTATATGCGCTGCCTGGCGGAATGGGGATAAATCTGTGTGTGAAAAACTATGTTATGGCTAATTTTCAACAGTTGAGGGCAAGATATATTATTACCAATATTGGGGAAGAGGTGGATCTCCTTTGTGAGAAAGAAAAAAAGGAGTTGAAAGCAGAATATGGAAATGTGCATATTTGGAAACTTAGGTGAGGGATTGTAATGAAGAAAATTGTACATGGGACAGAACAGTTGATAAAAAGGGTATTACAGTGGTTTTACCGCATTCTTGGAAAGGAACTAAAAGAGGAACAGTGGATGGTATGGACCCAATTTATTGGGTTTGTAATAGTGGGAGTGTCAAATTTTCTGGTCTCATATGCAACATACGCCCTGTTTCTTTGCTTTCAGGACAATTATCATGTGGCAAATATAGCTGCTTTTGTTATTAGTGTGTTGAATGCCTTCTTTTGGAATGACAGGTATGTATTTAAACAGGGGAACGATGGCAGGGAAAGAGTATGGTGGAAAGCCCTGTTGAGGACATATTTGTCTTATGCGTTTTCAGCCCTCTTTCTTACGGAGATATTACTTTATGTGGAAATAAACGTATTAGGGCTTCCAAAACTGTTGGGACCGGTTATAAATCTTGTTATTACCACGCCGATTAATTTTGTGATGAATAAGTTTTGGGCTTTTAATGATAATAGAAAAAGGAATGGCGAATGAAGTGTGTTTGTTCTGACCTTGACAAAAAATACCATGCATGCTACATTAAAACGTATATAGTTCAATGAGGAAAGGAGAACATAATGGTTTTTGGAGTATTACTGGCAGGCGGTGTTGGCAGCCGCATGGGAAATATTGAGAAACCAAAGCAGTATCTCAATATTGCGGACAAGCCGATCATTATACACACCATCGAGAAATTTTATATCAATGATAAATTTGAGAAATTATATGTACTTTGCCCTGAACAGTGGATTCACCATACAAAAAATCTCATTCGGAAATATATCGGGGATACATCTCGTATTTCTGTTATTCAAGGTGGCGAAACGAGAAATGAGACCATCATGAATGCGATCCGGCAGATTGAGAGTGAGTATTCAGTGGATGATGAGACGATCATTGTGACACATGATTCGGTAAGACCTTTTGTGACACACCGGATCATTGAGGAGAATATCGAATATGCACTGAGATATGGCGCCTGTGACACGGCTGTCCCTGCTACGGATACAATTGTACAAAGTGAGGATAATATAGTTATATCAGATGTACCAGAGCGGAGTAAGATGTATCAGGGACAGACTCCGCAGACTTTCCGTCTGAAAAAGCTGAAGGAACTATATGAGGGGCTGACAGAGGAAGAGAAACGGATCCTTACTGATGCGGCAAAGATCTTTGTGATGAAAGGTGAGAAAGTGTATCTTGTTGAGGGGGAAGTATCGAATATCAAGATCACTTATCCTTATGATCTCCGTGTTGCTGAGACATTGATCGAGACAGATTCTCTTTGATATATATGCCGTATGTGCGGCAGAATGAGAGGTAACTATGCTGAACACAGTGTATCAGTTAGTGGCACCAAGAAAGTTTGAGGTCACATACCAGAATATAAGTTTATTGGATAGGGATGTTATTGTACGCCCCACCCATCTTTCTATCTGTAATGCAGATCAGCGGTATTATCAGGGACTGCGCGAGGCGAAGGTGCTAAAGCAGAAATTGCCCATGGCGCTGATCCATGAGGCGATTGGCAGTGTTGTCAGAGATCCTTCCGGGACATTTCAATCCGGGGATCTGGTGGTTATGATTCCGAATACGCCAGTGGAGGAGGATGAGATTATTGCTGAGAACTATCTGCGTTCCAGCCGGTTCCGTGCCAGTGGTTTTGATGGTTTTATGCAGGAATATGTGAAGATACGTCCTGACCGGCTCGTTCTTATGCCAGAGGGAATTGACCAGACGGTAGCTGCTTTTACAGAGATCGTCAGTGTAAGTGTGCATGCCCTTTCACGTTTCGATGGAATCGCGCATAGCAGGCGGAATCAAATCGGAATATGGGGAGACGGAAATCTGGGATATATAACAGCGCTGTTTTTTAAATATATGTTTCCGGAGACCAAACTCTTTATCTTTGGCATGAACAGGGATAAGCTGTCGGATTTTACTTTTGCGGATGGAACATATACCGTAGAACATATACCGGAAAGCATGCATCTTGACCATGCTTTTGAATGTGTGGGAGGAGCCGGGTCGGGAAAGGCAATTGAGCAGATCATTGATTTTATTAATCCAGAGGGGACGATCTCTATTCTTGGAGTGTCTGAATATCCTGTTCCCATCAATACCCGCATGGTGCTGGAAAAGGGACTTCGGATCTTTGGCAGCAGCCGCAGCGGCAAGGCAGACTTTGAGAAAACGGTGTCTTTGTACCGGGAGCATCCGGAGATCGTAAATTTTCTTTCAAATATTGTGGGAGCAGTTGTTCCGATCCATTCCATCGCTGATATGAAGAGGGCTTTTGAAATGGATATTCAGAAGTCATTTGGAAAGACGATTATGCTTTGGGAGAAATAGGGTAATAGAAGTGTATAGCAGGAAATGGAGAATATTATGATATCAATTATCATGCCAGTATATAATACAGAGGAGTATCTACAGGAGGCGGTTGAGAGTATTATAAACCAGAGCCTCCCGTTCAGGGAAAATATAACACTGTATCTGTTGGATGATGCCAGTACAGATGGTTCTCTGGCTGTCTGCCATGATTTTGAAAGGCAGTATCCGGAGAATATTAAAGTGACTCACTTTGACAAAAATCAGGGTGTGTCGGCTGTGAGAAACCATGGACTTTCTTTGTGCAGGGATCAGGGGGAGACCATTGTGGGGTTTGTTGACTCAGATGACAGGCTTCATAGAGATGCGGTAAAGAGAGTGGCAGATTTTTTTGGGAAGCATGGGGATGTAAATATGGCAGTTGCCGAGGTATATTTTATTGGCGCCAAAGAAGGTTCCCATAAGCTGAACTGGAGATTTGATGAGCGGGAAGTTGTTGATATTCTGGAAGATTATACGTATCCACAGTATTATATCGGGGGAGCTTTTTTTCAGCGGCCGGCATGGGAGAAGCTTCACTTTGATGAGACCATGAATTTCTGGGAGGATGCCTTTGCCGTCAACCAGGTTCTTTTGGCAGAAGAAAGATATGGCCTAGTTAAAGATGCTGTATATTATTACCGCAAAAGAGAAGACGAGTCATCTCTGGTGGATTCTGCCTGGCATGACCGGGGAAGATATATTCCGTTTCTTGATAACGGATATCTTCGGTTAATAAATTATTGTAAAAAGGAAAAGCACAGGCTGCTCCCCTATATACAATTTGTCATTGTATACCATATGCGGCTCTTTATGGTAAAGTCGCGCACAGAAGTAGTACATGAGCTTATGAATGATAAAGACCTGCTTATCTTTCGGAAGAAATTGAGAAAGATATTGAGAAAGATAAAGACGGATGTGATCATTCATGTACCAACAACACTTCCTGTAATAGAGGCGATGCTGTCGATACGCAGGGGCAAGAAGGTCCGTGCCCGCCGTACTTATACAGAGGATGACTGTATCTTTTCTTACCGGGGATATGAATTTACCCGGATGTCGAAGCGCAGTGTATATCTGTCCGGTATTGTGGAAGAGCCGGAAGAGCGCAGGGGAATGTGGCGGGGACGTTTTAATACTCCGGTATTTCAGATGGCAAAGGAGGATTATATTTTCGCAGAACATAATGGAATCCGGGTTGATTCAATACGGTCCCGGTGCAAAAGGGAACTATATATATTGGGCGAGAAAATGAGGAATTACCGGTATGCCGGGTTTGTGATCGCGATTCCGAAGGAATGGGAGAGTGCCCGTTTTGGCATTCATACGAAGGGAATTGATATATTGATGAATGAAGTAGTCTTTGCTGAGGTGCTTGAGCGTATAGAGAACAGGAAAAGGGAAGAGGGGGAAGGTGAATAAAACGGAGAACAGATACACACTTATGCACAGGGAGATTCCTGTGGCAGAGATTGCCCTGAATCCGGAGAATGGATGGATACAGAAGATCGGTGACGTGTATGATACTGCCCATGTGCCGGTGGGCGTTGCTGTGAAGAGGGGCAGGCCAGACCGTACCGGGCTGAATGAGTGGTGGCGGGGCAGGGGGATTCCGGCAAGCCGGGACGCTTTTTATGGTAAATTGGAAGAGCTGGGTATTGCCACAACAGAGCTTTTGGCAGAGAGATGCTATGGGCTCAGCCTGTCTGACCAGTACTGGCTCCGTCCGGAAGATTCCGGGCTGGAATGGTCAGAGATAAATTTCTTTGAAAATACATTTTCGGAGGATGTGGGAAATATCCTTTTTGGGGAATCTGTGACAGGACAGTCTTTTAGTCTGGTTTCGCCAGATAATACATCCGATGGCTGGTTAAAGAAGAAATGGAAGATCGTAGATGGGAAGCGGTGCCTGATCAAGGGAGGAAGTGGTCTTGCCCAGCAGGAACCTTATAATGAGGTGCTTGCTACCAGCATGATGGAGCGGCTTGGCATCCCACATGCGGTATATGGGCTCTGCTATGAAAATGGTTATCCTTATAGCATATGTGAGGATTTTATTACATCTGAGACAGAGTTTGTGACAGCGTGGTATCTGATGCGGACGAAAAAAAGAGAAAACCACATATCGGTGTACCAGCATTATGTGGATTGCTGTGAAAGGCATGGCATGATGGATATCCGGAGATCCTTGGACCAGATGATCGTACTGGATTATCTGGTCCTGAATGAAGACCGGCATCAGAACAATTTTGGTGTGGTTCGGGATGCCAGGACATTGGAGTATCTGGGGGCGTCCCCTGTCTTTGATACAGGGACATCCTTCTGGTGGTCTACACCAACAACGATGATTGGGAGCCTGGCGCGGATTCATTGTAAACCTTTTAAGAAATATCATGAAGAGCAGATCAGGCTTGTGAATTCGTATGACTGGCTGGATCTTTCAAAACTTCGTGGTGTGGATGAGGAATTTCGGGAGATCATCGGTGATTCAGAGTTTATTGATGTGGTGAGACGGGACCGTCTGTGTACCGCCCTGCAGAACAGGATAGAGGGGCTTCAGAAAATCATAAATTCACATGAGAAATACACCTTTGTGGATAATATATCAATGGATGTGCGGGAGAATATAGCCTATCATGGCAAAACCTTTTAAAGAGCAGAAAATGCCTCCGCATCATACCGTCCATCCAATATCAGGTCGATGGCTTCCCGGACAGGGCAGTCACCGGCTTTTCTTGTAAGGCGTATATCGATAAAGGGCAGGAGCTGGTGCGCACAGTCTGCAGGGGCAAAGGAAATTCCAGCTTCTTTCATGGCGCTGATGTCATTGATGTCATCCCCGATATAGGCAACTTCACTTTGTTGAAGCTGATATTTCTCCATCAGTTCACAGAGGACTATATTTTTCTCCTTTACCCCCTGATGGAGTTCTTTGATCCCGATTTCACGGCAGCGGTTCTCTACGATCTGTGAACGGCGCCCAGTGATGATGGCAGGGATGATTCCCTGGGATATCAGAAGTTTGATCCCCAGCCCGTCTTTTACATCAAAAGATTTCATCATTTCACCAGTTTCACCCATATAGATTTTTCCGTCTGTGAGCGTGCCATCTACATCCATGGCGAAGAGACGGATCTTAGTCAGGTCTTTCGTCATTTTAACCTCCATTCCGAAGCGTTAGCGAAGGAGGCATGAGCAAAAAGCAGCGAAGCTGTTTTTGCTCTATGCATCAATGCTATTTGTGACGCTTCGGCACAAATAATGGTGTGAAAAATAAGCTATTAAGCTTATTTTTCACATTATTCTCCTTCCAGGACGGATTCAAAGTAGGAAGGGGTGATGAAAGAAACAGGACAGTCCAGATTTCTTGTATTGATATAGTCCTCCAGCATACTTCGGATCTCTTTATTTGATTCTTCTGCGTTTAATGTGTTTCGTGTTTTTTCCATTGATTTCTGTATATAATTCTGGCATCCTGAATTATGGCTGTATCCATCGAATCCCGCGATGGCGATGCTCTTTACCTCCAGCAGATCCAGGAGACGCAGCAGCAGGATGCCGGAATTGTCTATTTGTTCCCAGCCGCATTTGATCAGGCGGGTAAAGTCAATGATCACCTGATCCCTCTCTGGGGCAGTGGTGACATTGGAGGTAACGATTTTTTTGTATTCTTTAAAATGTGTTGCATTCTTCCAGTAATGGTAACGGTTTTTGTTGCTGAAATAGGCATAGTCAATGGGGTAGTCATTGGAAAGCAGATTAACACTGATCACAAATGGGCTATGGTCTTTATGATATTGCATGATCTCTGCTTTGTGGGTTTTTATGGAGTGTCCGGGCAAAAGGATGAGGATATCCTGTCCGGCAAAAGTTTTCTGAAGAGATTCCAGAGCTTCTGCGTCATCACAGATCGTTCCCTGATATTCCATGTAGGTTTTCTCCAACAGATCGTAGTCATACCGTTTACGGGCGATGGGACCGATCCGGTTTAGCAGGTAATTGATATCCCGGCTGGCAATGCCTGCTTTGGTGGAGAGATAGGAGATATTGTTGACATGGGCACTGTAAGAGCCCGCAAGGAAATAAGGGATGGAATATCCCCATTCATACTGGTTACGAAAGCCATCTACATAGTTATCGATGAGGTCTAAAACCATATTGATGTCATAGCCGCTGTTAAATTTGCGGTTCATATACTGCATAACAAGTTCAGTGTTGGTATTGCCGGCCCCACGCCCCATACCTGCCATGGAGGAGTCTACCACCACAGACCGCAGCCCCTGTGTCATCTCAATGAATTCCTGGGACAGGGCAAAAGACATCTGCAGATTATTGTGGGAATGGAATCCAATTCTGGCACCAGAGCAGAGATTGTGATGGATCAGATAGAAGACTCTCTGCAGATCCTCTTTGTACAGAGAGCCAAAAGTGTCTACAATGGAGAATGCATAAGGTTCCAGTTCATTTACCGCTTCAATGAGTTCCAATAGCTCTGCATCTGTATAACCCAGAATATCGACAGGCTGTACATAGAGCTTGTAGCCTTTATCCCGGATACTGTGACAGAAATCAATTACTTCATGGCGTTCTTCTTTGAAAAAACAAGCACGGACGCCGTCAATGGAAGTTCCATCACAGGGTTCCAGATTATCAATGGAATACCGGCTGTAGTCTGCAAGGCAGACATAGGATGCCTGTCTGTGGTCTTCCGGCAAAAATGGACGAATCTGAGAGGCATTATTAAAAACAGTGCTTCCTGTCTGATGTGGTTCATCTTTTAGAAAACCACACTCGATTACATCAATCCCACTTTCTGTAAGTCCCTGGATAATGCCTTTTATGGCAGTATTGCCAAACAGGCTGTCAATGAGATAGCCGCCATCCCGCAGGGTACAGTCTAATATATTTACGCGCTTCATTTATTTCCCACCTTTTATTATTTTTTCTACCTGTGCAACATGTTCTGGAAGGTCAACGCCAATAGAAGAGTATTTGGTTTCTTTCAGACGCATTTTATAACCTCTCTGCATCGCACGAAGAGGCTCAATGCCTTCGCCCAGTTCAAGCTCTGTCTGTTCCATGGCTGTAAATTTAAGTAAAAAGTCTTTCTTATAGGCATAGATGCCCACATGACGGAATACCCTTGCCAGTTTGCCGTCTTTTAGATTGGATGGTATGACAGAACGGGAGAAGTACATGGCATCCCCATTGTCGTCGGTAACTACCTTTACTGTACTGGCAGCTTTGATCTCATCTGGGTTGGTGATTTCTTTTTTAAGGCTGCCGAAGTAAACGGAATCGTCTTCTGTGAAGATAGAGATTACTTCACGGATCATTTCCGGATCAATGACAGGTTCATCCCCCTGTACATTTACAAACAGATCCCCCTCTACTTTTCCGGCTACTTCCGCTACACGGTCAGAACCTGTCTTATGGCAGTCTGAGGTCATAATGACTCTCATATTGTGCGCCTCACATGCTGCCCGGATACGTTCATCGTCTGTGGCAACATATACATCATCAAATTCCGGCACCTTCATTGCCTGCTGGTAGACCCAGTATATCATTGGCCTGCCGCAGATATCTACTAGGGGTTTCCCTGGGAAACGGCTGGATTGATAGCGTGCCGGGATCACACCGATTATCTTCATATTAACCTCCATTCCGAAGCGTTAGCGAAGGAAGCATGAGCAAAAAGCAGCGTAGCTGTTTTGGCTCTATGCATCAATACTATCACCTCCTAGCTAACACATCCTCCAGTTTCACTCTTGGAAAGATTTCAAGATTGCCACCACGGGTGGCATTGTATATTTTTATCCCATGTTTCCCAGCATATTCGTCCAAAAGGGAATATACTTCCATGGAGCGGTCAATGATATGTTCCCCGATCTGTTCTGTGGTCAGGGTCTTTTTCTTCATACGTGTTTTGATACGGTTGATATCTGTCTCAGCCACTTCTTTTGTCGTATAATTTTCGGTAAAATGCCCGCCTTTTGTGTGGGGGTTGGTGCAGTCCACACCGATGAGATAGATCTCAGTGAAGCCCATATGAAAAGCGATCTCAGCGGCAAGGGAGAGAACGGTTGCCTTTACCATGCAGTATGCCTGGATGTTGCCGCGGACACGGTAACGTTCACTCTGTAATGTGTGGACATATGTGGTATTGATGGGTTTCAGTTTCATTTTGCGGTAGGTGCGCTCTGTTGTAAAGAGAGGCGCCTTTACTTTCTGGGAAAGCTCCAGCCCCAGCTTAGAAGCATATATCGTATCAGATATGCAATGGAAGGAAGGGCGCCATTCTGTGTCGTCAAATATCTTATATACCATGTTTGTCCCAAATGTATATTCATCTTGAAGCAGATTCAGGTCTTCCCCCGTAAGGCTGGGACCATTACCGATGAGAAAACATCGTTTTCCGGCGTGTATATTCTGCAGCCGTTCCAGCCGGAGGCTGTTATTGTTGTGGAACATTCCGTGGGAGCGGCAAAATCCAAGCCAGTTGTACCATCCCATAAGAAAGAGCAGACGGCCACGGTTCAGCATTTTTTTAATAAACAAAACCAGCCGTTCATAGGCGGAGGGGTGGTGTGGCGGTGTCTCGCATAAGTTGTCTGTCAGTGCCTCGCTGGCAGAGTCAGACTGCAGCAGCCTGTGAACCTGGCTCTTAGATGGCCTTAAATAGGATGGCAGGGCAGTATCACTGAGACAGAATGACGCCCGGATATAGCATTTGACATATTTGGCTGTTCCGCGGCGCACCAGCATCGTATGCCGGTTGTTGAGTAATTCCAGATGATCTTCCGGCCTGACAAAGGACCATATAAAATAAAAATTATGATAACGTGTATCTTTTCGGATTGTTTCATATAGTTCACGGACACGTCCACTGTATTCGGTTCCCTCACCTGCTTCAAACAGGATCGTTTGATCCATCATGGTGGTGGTGAGACGGTATAGCCAGTAACGCAGCCAGTTTTTATTAAATATGTGAATTGACATAATGATTTCCTTTCATGGATTTACATTATAACTATAGCGATTTTGGAAGGAAAAGTCAAATTGTATTGCAAAAAAGAGTAAAATAGGATACGATTGAATTATTGTGAGTGGAAGAGATAGGAGAATTGTATGAAACATAATTCAATATTATACATGGTAATCCCGTGTTATAATGAGGAAGAGGTACTGGGTGAGACTACGAGACAACTTGTGCCTAAATTAAAAGAGTTAATGGAGAAGGGAAAGATAAGCAGAAAGAGCCGGATCTTATATGTAAATGATGGGTCAAAGGATCAGACATGGATGATCCTTTCCCGCCTTTATGAAGAGTATGATATAGTAAGCGGCCTGAACCTGTCCCGGAACCGGGGGCATCAGAATGCAGTGCTGGCAGGGCTCATGTATGCAAAGGACCATTGTGACGCTGCGATCTCCATGGATGCAGACCTTCAGGATGATATCAATGCCATAGATGAGATGGTGGACAAGTTTAATGAAGGTGTTGAAGTTGTCTATGGTGTCCGGAGCAGCCGCAGGAAGGATACATTTTTTAAGAAATTTACCGCAGAAGGGTTTTACAGATTCATGAAGTGGATGGGGGTTGATATTGTCTTTAACCATGCGGACTACCGTCTTATGAGCAGGAGGGTTCTTTGTCAGTTGGAGAACTATAGGGAGGTAAATCTTTTTCTCAGGGGGATCGTACCTCTGATTGGCTATCCGTCGGATCAGGTATATTATGAGAGGAAGGAGAGATTTGCCGGAGAGAGTAAATATCCATTGAGAAAGATGCTGTCCTTTGCCCTTGATGGAATCACATCATTCAGCATTAAGCCGATCCGTTTTATTCTAACACTGGGGACACTTATTTTTATCGTCAGTATTGCAATACTCATATATTCCATTGTCAGGCATGTAATAGGGGCTACAGTACTTGGCTGGAGCAGCCTTATGGTATCTGTCTGGGCACTGGGAGGACTGCAGCTGCTTGCTATTGGTGTGATTGGAGAGTATATTGGGAAGATGTATCTGGAGACGAAAGGCAGGCCAAGGTTTGCGGTGCAGGATGTGCTGGATGATGTAGAGGCAGAGGAAGGAGAACAGGATAGTGAAAAAGATAGTAGAGATAGTTAAGAAATTATATTACAATGAGACAATGCGGTATTTGTTTATTGGTGGATGCACGACACTGGTAAATCTGGCCACTTTCGCTGTTTTCTGCGATGTGCTGGATATGAATGTTACTTTGGGGAATGTCCTGTCTATCGTTATAGCTATCTTATTCGCATATGTTTCGAACAAGATATTTGTTTTTTCTTCAAAAACAGAAGGTTTAAAAGAGATGATTTCTGAATTATGCCGTTTTGTAGGAGGACGCCTCTCTACGATGGCGATTGAGGTGGGAGGAGTGTATCTGATCTATAATATGATGGGTTATCCCAAAATGGCTGCAAAGCTGATCACGCAGATCCTTGTTATCATTGGTAATTATTTTATCAGTAAATTCTTTGTGTTCCGAAATCGTGATGGAGCGGACTAGTACAGCATTGCGGAAATAATGGTGTACTGGCATGCTGGCAAACTACCGTTTCTTAAACACCCATTCTCTCTGGACCTGAAAACTTAATGCAAACAGCAGTGTATCAATAATACATTTGCGTACCGTACGGTATACGATGAAACCGAGCAGATGGTCTACCAAAAGCCATGACAGGATCAGTTGTATGATACAGAGCGTGTAATACCGCACAATGATTGCCGGAGACTTGGAATCGTTTTTAAATACCTGATTTTTGTTCATAAAGAAATTATACAGTGAACTCACCAGCCTTGAGATTACAGTCCGCATCAGGGTCAGGAGTGACCCGCCGAAGACGGCGTTCCGGAAGATCAGTACATCGTCTGGGATAAGTGGCCGGAGAAGGAAACCCAGCAGATAGAACAGGGCAATGTCGATAACAAAACTTGACAGGGAACTCAGCATAAATTTAAGGAATACTTTATATATGCGGATGGAATCTAAAAATGGGTTGAAATGGGAGCTTTCATTTCCTTCCAGATATATTGTGTGAATAGGGAATTCCTTTACCGGAATCTGGCATTCCCTGGCAGCGATGAGCATATTCATCTCATATTCAAAACGCTCCCCTTTTACCGCTACAAAATGGTTTGCCAGTAAAGACACGGGAAGGCCACGGAGGCCTGTCTGTGTGTCTGACACACGGATACCGCAGAGCAGATGGATGACTTTTCGCGTAAGATTATTGCCAAAGCGGCTGCGCCATGGAATAGACTGACCGTCAAACTGGCGGCAGCCAAGGATCAGCTTATCCGGATTTTCATAGGTGAGCCGGGCGCACATATCAATATCAGCGGGAATATGCTGCCCGTCGCAGTCTACTGTGACGGCTCCTTTGATATCGGGGCAGTTCTCCAGTATATGGTTGAAGGCAGACTTCAGTGCCATTCCTTTTCCGAAATTGACTACATGACGGATGACCTTACAACCACACCGCTCTTTACATTCTCTGAAATATCTGCGGTTTTCTATGGCACTGCCATCGTCTACCAGAATAATATTGGGAAAACCGTTTTCATGTAATTCGCCCACCAGGCTGACCATGCGCTGGTCTGGATCCAGGGCGGGAATGACAATGGCGGTATGTTCTTTGTAAGCACTCATTCTCCTGCCTCCTATAACAAGTTAACTCTAGATCTTTAGTCCTAGTATAATCGTTTTTTATAACCAGTTCAAGTCTTTTTCTTGCGCCGTCAGGGCAAGCGCTTATAAATTTGTTTCAAAACGGGCGGATCCCACAAATTTTTAAGCGATTGCCCTGTTGCGCCTTCCTGTACTCTTGTGCTAAAATAGGTGGGAAGATACAATGAACATGCGCGTACAGAAAGAGGCGGTCATGAATATATCACTTTGTATTGTAGCATATAACGAAGAGAAGAGCCTGCCTGGGCTTTTGGAGGATATCACCAGACAGACATATCCTCATGAGAAGATGGAGGTCGTTCTGGTGGACAGCCGTTCAGAGGATGGCACAAGAGAACTTATGGAGCAGTTTTTGGTGGTACAGGCAGATGAATTTATGAATATACAGGTTGTGGATAATCCAGGGCGGATCCAGAGCTGCGGCTGGAATGAGGCGCTGACGCATTTTACTGCGGAGGCTATAATCCGGGTGGATGCCCACAGTCATATCCCGGAAGACTTTGTGGAGAAAAATGTGGCAAATCTGGAGACCGGGGAGATGATATCGGGTGGTGTCCGCCCGGTACTTTCGGAAGAGGAGACGGACTGGGGAAGGACTCTTCTTATGGCAGAAGAATCTATGTTTGGCAGCAGTGCCTCTTCTTTTCGGAGAAAGGGAGAGAGGGCTTATGTGAAATCTTTCTTTCATGGGGCATACCGCAGGGAAGTGTTTGAACAGGCGGGGGGATTCCGTGAAGATCTGGGGCGGACAGAGGATAACGAACTGCATTATCGGCTGCGGCAGTGTGGATACCGCCTGTGTATGTCGCCAGAGATTATCTCCTATCAGTATATACGCCCCACCTTGCGGAAAATGTGCAGCCAGAAATATGGAAATGGTTATTGGATCGGGCTTACCTCTGGTGTGTGTCCGGGGTGTCTGTCTCTGTATCATTTTGTACCAGGGGCATTTGTGGCTGGGATCCTGCTGACGGCAGTATTGGCACTACTTGGCTTTCCCTGGCTGGCAATTCTGATGTGGGGGCTTTATTGGCTGCTGGCTGTGGCAATGGCAGTTCTGGCAGTGTGCGGCGGGAAAAAGAAGGAACGGCTGTCCAGAGAAGGAATGTCAGGAAGGAAGCCATTCTCTTGTTATTATCTGATGATTCCTTTTCTCTTTTTTCTGCTTCATGTGAGCTATGGAGTGGGGACATTGGCAGGACTGGTGAGAATGCCATTCTGGAGAAGGGCACACAGGGAATGTGAATCCGTAGAGCGTGTGAAGAAGCATCTCAAACAATTATCCTGCGTGAATGTATCAAAGACTTAAATTTTGTTGTACTGGCGTGCGCAGATGGAGGAAAAAGTGAAAAATAAATTTTTCACCCTTATGCGCAAAAGACGTGCGCAGATGGAGGTAGAAGATGAAAGAACAACTGCATAAATATACAGAAGAGCAGTTAAAGGGCATGCAAAGGGTAAATCTTGAAATGGCAGCAGTGTTCTTTGGCTTCTGTAAAGAAAAAAATCTGACAGCGTATCTGTGCGGCGGAGGTTGTATTGGCTCACAGCGCCACAGTGGTTTTATTCCATGGGATGATGATCTGGATTTTTTTATGCCGAGGGAAGACTATGAGAGGTTTGTATCCGAGTGGGATGGCTATGAGCCGGGAAAAGACCTGTCCCTGTCTATTCAGGACAGAGACCATATAGACCATAATCTATTTGCTACGTTGAGGAACCGAAAGACTACCTATATCAAACCTTATCAGAAAGACCTGGATATCGTGCATGGTGTACAGTTGGACATCCTGCCGCTGGATGGGTATCCGGATTCCCGGTGGCAGAGAAGGAAACAATGTCTGTGGGCGCTGGTATACTCTCTTTTCTGTGCGCAGACAGTTCCGGAAAACCATGGGGGGATCATGGCATGGGGCAGCCGGTTCCTTCTTGGAATATTCCGGGGAAGAAAGATACGATACAGGATCTGGTCTTTGGCGAAGCGGAAGATGACGAAATACAGGATCGCCGACTGCAGTGGGATAACAGAACTCTGCTCCGGACCAGGATATATGAAGAATTGGTATGATAAGGAATGGTTTGCCCGTTATATCGAGGTACCTTTTGAAGACAGGACGATGCCCATTCCTGTCGGGTATGACCCTTATCTCAGAACGGTATTTGGCGATTATATGGAGCTGCCGCCAGAAGAAGCAAGGGTGGCCCATCATGACTGTATCTGGCTGGATCTTGATACCCCATATACAGCATATAAAGGAATTTATTACTGCAGAAAGTAAATGTGCAATGGAGTAGATATTATGGAACAAACAGAAGTAGACTTAAAGGGATTACAGAGTAAATGCCTGGAGATCACACTGGTATTCAAAGACTTTTGTGAGAGGCATGGGCTCTTATTTTATCTGTGCGGCGGCGGCTGTATTGGCGCCATCCGCCATAAGGGATTTGTACCCTGGGATGATGACATCGATGTTTTTATGCCAAGAGAAGATTATGAGAAGATGTGCCAGCTCTGGGTGCAGGAGATGGATCAGGGAAAATACCGCCTGAGCCGGACAGGACCAGAGAATTTTGAGCGTTCCCAGTTGACAGCCATCACTGACGAGGAGACAACATTTATCAAGGAGCGCCAGATGGATCTGGAGGTGGCACATGGAGTGCGTCTGGAGGTTTTGCCGCTGGATGGCTGCCCGTCAGGCAGGTTTCAGAGAAAAATGCAGTTGTTCTGGGGATTGGTATATCAGATCTATATCAATCAGGAGCCGCCTACCAGCAAGGGGAAACTTCTGGAGTGGATTGGACGTCTTATGCTGGCAGTGCGGCCAGGCTGGAAACGACGGTACAGGACAGCTATGCTTGCACAGAAGAAAATGACGAAATATCCCATTGAGGAATGTGACTATATCACAGAACTCTGTGTGAGATATAATTATATGGTAAATGAGTATCCAAAGGAAATCTTTGCATCTGCTGTATATAAGGAATTTGAGGGAGAGCGGCTGCCGGTGCCGGTGGGGTATGATACTTATCTTCGCATGGCATTTGGTGATTATATGGAACTGCCGCCAGAGAAATCGCAGGTTCCGTCCCATGATGCGGTATACATTGATCTCGAGAATAGTTATAAGGTATATCGGGAAATCTATTATCCAAAAGAACGGGAGGAGAGCAGTGAATCGGAATAAAATGGTTAGAAAATATATTGAAAATGGGCATATGTCTACCCTGTACAGAGTGCTCATGGTGATCTGGGATGCTATTTGCATTAACGCATGCTCTTTTATGGCGCTGTTTCTGCGGTATGACCTGAATATAAGCCGTTATCTGAGGAGTGGTATCAATGAGGAATATCCCCTTGGCTATGTGGCTACCCTGCAGGAACTGATGGTGTTTAATACTCTTATGACACTGGTTGTATTTGCCATGTTCCGGCTATACAAGAGCCTCTGGCGTTATGCCGGTATCAATGAGGTGCTGAGTATTGCAATGGCATGTGGAGTATCCGGTGTCCTTCATTTCCTTACAGTTTTTGGAACATATCACAGGATGCCGCGGTCCTATTTCCTGATCTATATGCTGCTGCTGTTTATCTTGACGCTTGCTGTGCGGTTTTCCTACCGGATCGTACGTCTGATCTACAAATCCAACACCCATGGGACAGGGATGCGCACCACACTGATTATTGGCGCCGGAGAGGCATGTAATATCGTGATTCGGGAACTGAAGATGAGTGACAATCTGGACAGTCATATCTGTGGCATCATAGATGATGACAAGTCAAAGCATGGCACTTATATACAGGGAGTGAGAGTGCTGGGAGGAAGAGAAGAGATCGTCTCGGTGGCAGAAGAAGAGGAAGTAAATGAAATTATCGTTGCCATGCCCAGTGCGCCCAAAAAACAGATTAGTGAGATCCTTGAGATCTGTCAGCAGACCGGAAGTGAGCTGAAGATTGTACCGGGAGTGTATCAATTTGTAAATGGTGAAGCTGCCATTGAGAAGATACGTCCGGTGCAGATCGAGGATCTTCTGGGGCGGGAGCCGGTGAACATCAACCTGGATGCTATTATCAATTATGTACGGGGTAAGGTGATCCTGGTGACTGGCGGCGGTGGTTCTATCGGCAGTGAACTGTGCCGGCAGATCGCGGCAAATCACCCTAAGATGCTGATCATTTTTGATATCTATGAAAATAATGCCTATGATATCCAGCAGGAACTGCGGCGGAAGTATCCCTCCCTGCATCTGGAGGTGCTTATCGGTTCTGTGCGGAACAGCAGCCGGATCGATAAGGTCTTTGAGGATTACCGGCCGGATATCGTCTACCACGCAGCGGCCCATAAACATGTGCCTTTGATGGAGGACAGCCCCAATGAGGCAGTGAAAAATAATGTCTTTGGAACTTATAAGACAGCATTGGCAGCAGATAAGTATGGAACAAAGAAATTCGTCCTGATCTCTACAGATAAGGCAGTGAATCCAACGAATATCATGGGTGCTTCCAAACGCGTCTGTGAGATGATCGTGCAGGAATTGAATAAACGGTCCTCTACCGATTTTGTGGCGGTGCGGTTCGGCAATGTACTGGGAAGCAATGGCAGTGTCATTCCCCTTTTCAAAAAGCAGATCGCAGAGGGGGGGCCTGTGACAGTGACAGATAAGAGGATTATCCGTTATTTTATGACGATCCCGGAAGCAGTATCTCTTGTGATACAGGCAGGTGTCCTGGCGAAGGGAGGGGAGATCTTTGTGCTGGATATGGGAAATCCGGTAAAGATCGATGACTTGGCAAGAAATCTTATCAAATTATCCGGCTATGTTCCGGATAAGGATATTAAGATAGAATATACCGGGCTGCGTCCGGGAGAGAAGCTGTATGAGGAAATGCTGATGGATGAAGAGGGGCTGCAGAGCACAGAAAATTCACTAATCCATATTGGGAAACCTCTTGTCTTTGATGGAGATGCTTTTCTGGAACGGCTGAACCAGCTCTATGGGGAGGCGTATTCAGAGACAGACAACATGAAAGAACTGATGGCGGAACTGGTGCCGACATATCATATCAAAGAGGAAGACAAGGCGAGGGAACGCAAACGGATTGACAAAAAGTATCATGATTTTTACAGGGAAGATCCGAAGATGGATGGTGTGTGATGAAAAGGGCTATAAGTAAGGAGTTTCTATCTGAGGGGAACGCTCCTTTTTCAAAAGAGACAACAACTTCGGTAAACGGACTGTTTATCCTTGTGGTGTTTTTCAGCCATATACAGCAATATATAGAACTTCCGGCACTGATACATGGTGTGACGGCAGCACTGGGACAGTTGATGGTAGCCATGTTTCTCTTTTATTCAGGATATGGCGTGGGGTGTTCTGTGCAGAAAAAGGGGATGAAGTATGTTCATGGGATGCCGCGGCGGCGTATCCTGCAAGTGTTCCTGCGGTTTGTCCCGGCCGTGCTCCTGTATGCATTGCTGGATGTTGTCTGCGGCATACCTTTTACGGGCAGGGAATTTATCCTTTCTCTCATCGCATGGGAAAATCTGGGCAACAGTAACTGGTATATCTTCGTGATCCTTGGTCTATATCTGGCGACCTGGCTTGCCTGTGAAATATGCGGCAGATTTGTGAAGGAAAGCCGACGGGAAATGGCTTCTTTTTTGGTAATGTGTGTTCTGTCTGCCTGCCTTTTCTTCTTTCTGCATGAAACGAAGGAGAGCTGGTGGTATAATATCATGACAGCATATCCGTTTGGGTATTTTGTGGCTCTCACAAGGAAAAGATGGGAGAGGATACTGGATGTAAGGCCTGTATGGGCAGGAACCACGCTGGTATCCTTTGTCCTGGTTCTTCTCCTGCGACCGGTTTCCTGGCATGCATCCCTGTATCTGCTTATGACAGTACTGTACTGCACATGCATCCTCTGCCTGACAAAAAAAGTACCGGTCCATCATCCGGTACTTTACTGGCTGGGCAGCCATTTGTTTGAAATCTATATACTGATGCGGATACCTATGATCCTGCTCCTGCGTGTCCAGGTGGACTGGGTCCAGAGTCCGCTGGTATTTACTGTGTTCAGCCTGGCTGCAACGCTTTTGCTGGCATATGGCTATCACAGGTCTTATGAATTTTTGGCATCCCGTCTTGCGCGGTAGCGTTCCGTGCCATCCAGGATCTTCTTGCGGAGGCGGAGATTTTCCGGTGTGATCTCCAACAGTTCATCGGTGTCGATATAATCCAGGGCCTGCTCTAGGCTCAGTTCTCTTTTCGGCGTCAGGCGGAGCGCCTCGTCAGCCCCGGAGGACCGGGTATTGGTCAGGTTCTTTTTCTTGCAGACATTTACCTCGATATCATCTGATTTGGCATGTTCTCCCACGATCATGCCGCCATATACTTTCTCGCCGGGACCGACGAAGAGGGTGCCGCGCTCCTGGGCATTAAAGAGTCCATAGGTGATGGTCTCGCCTGCCTCAAAAGCGATGAGGGAGCCCTGTTTGCGGTATGGGATATCGCCTTTGAAGGGACCATAGCCGTCAAATTCTGTGTTAATGACACCATTTCCTTTAGTGTCTGTCATAAATTCCCCGCGGTAGCCGATGAGGCCGCGGGAGGGAATAATGAATTCAAGCCTTGTAGTGCCTGCATTTAGTGGTGTCATATTCTGGAGTTCACCCTTCCTCTGGCTCAGCCTGTCAATGACACTTCCGGTAAATTCATCCGGCACATCCACATAAGCCCGTTCCATCGGTTCCAGTTTCTTTCCGTTTTCATCTTCCCTGTAGAGAACCTCTGCTTTGCTGACGGCGAATTCATAGCCCTCGCGGCGCATATTTTCAATCAGGACAGAGAGATGGAGTTCTCCTCTGCCGGAGACTTTGTACGCCTCTGTGGTCTCCGTATCCTCCACCCGGAGGGAGACATCTGTATTCAGCATACGGTACAGACGGTCGCGCAGGTGGCGGGAGGTTACATATTTTCCTTCCTGTCCGGCAAGGGGGCTGTCGTTCACCATAAAATGCATGGCAATGGTGGGTTCTGAGATCTTCTGGAATGGGATCGCCTGCGGATTCTCCGGGCTGCACAGGGTATCTCCGATGTGGATATCAGCGATGCCTGAGATCGCCACGATAGAACCGATTCCTGCGCTTTCCACTTCCACACGGTTCAGTCCGTCAAATTCATATAGTTTGGATATCTTTACTTTGTCACATTTCTCCGGATCATGGTGGTTGACGATGACAGCCTCCTGACCGATCCGGATGGTTCCATTGTCCACTTTGCCGATGCCGATCCGTCCCACATATTCATTGTAGTCAATGGTGCTGATCAGTACCTGTGTATCTGCTTCCGGGTCCCCTTCCGGTGCCGGAATATAGTCAATGATGGCGTCAAACAGAGGTTTCATGTCGGTGCCTTCTTCTGCCATGTCTGTCTTGGCGATTCCACCTTTGGCAGAGGCAAAGATAAATGGGCAGTCAAGCTGAGCCTCGTCGGCATCCAGATCGATAAAGAGCTCCAGGATCTCATCCACCACTTCCTCTGGCCTTGCCTCCGGGCGGTCAATCTTATTGACGCATACTACTACAGGAAGGGAAAGCTCCAGTGCTTTCTTTAAGACAAATTTAGTCTGTGGCATGGCACCCTCAAAGGCATCCACCACAAGGATGACGCCATTGACCATCTTCAGCACACGCTCTACCTCTCCGCCGAAATCGGCATGGCCTGGTGTGTCAATAATGTTGATCTTGATATCATTATATGTGATGGCAGTGTTTTTGGATAAGATTGTGATACCACGTTCCCGTTCGATATCGTTGGAATCCATGACACGTTCTGCCACTTCCTGGTTTTCCCGAAATACACCACTCTGTTTCAACAGTTCATCTACAAGTGTAGTCTTGCCGTGGTCTACATGGGCAATAATAGCAATATTACGAATATCTTCTCGTTTTGTTATCATAATAACCTCCATTCCGAAGCGTTAGCGAAGGAAGCACGGGCAAAAAGCAGCGTAGCGAAGAATATGAAATATTCTTTTTTTGCTCTAGTGCATAACGAACCAAAGGTTCGTATACTATTTGTGACGCTTCGGCACAAATAGTGGTGTGAAAAATAAGCTATCAAGCTTATTTTTCACACTAACCTCCCTTTCAATGGGCTGGACGGAAACCGTCTGGCTGTAATTCAAACATAAGTGAAATCTGGCGGCACCAATTAAATCCAGGTTCGGATTGGAGACACCAGGCTCGATTATAGCACGTAGGGCGGAAAGTTGCAATGTTTTGTGAAAAGTCTTGCATATCGAACGAATTTTACTATGACTATTTCTTGTTTCGAACGATTTTATTGATTTTACCTGTAAAATCGCATATAATAACAATAACTCAAATGAAGGAGGATTTAGTTATGGTTGTTACAGCGACAGAATTTAAAGCTAATTTTGGAAAGTACCTTGAATTAATTGCCAAGGAAGATATTTTTATTACCCGTAATGGAAAAACAGTTGCTAAAGTTGTGAATCCCCAAGTTTCTGCGGTGGATTCCCTGCGCGGAATGCTTGGTGGTGTTTCCTCTGATACTGATATAGATATGGATTCTTTGCGAGAGGAGCGTCTGTTAAAATATGAAAATAATGTGTGATACGAACGTAATAATTGATGTTTTATTGGAAAGAGAACCTTTTATAGAAGATTCTTACAAGATTCTGAAGCTTTTTGAAGAACGCAAATTGGATGGTTTTGTTTCAGCATCTTCTGTTACCGACATTTATTATCTTGTAAGAAAATATACCCACAGCACTGATTTGGCGTATAATGCAGTTGGAAAACTTTTGGAGATTGTCAAAGTATGCAGTGTTACAAACGATGATATTCTTATTGCATTTCAGAAAAAAGCAAAGGATTTTGAAGATTGTCTTGTTGCTACTTGCGCCAAATCTATACATTGTGATTATATTGCTACCCGAAACAAAAGAGATTTTGAGGGTTTTGGCATTCCTGTGGTAACCCCAACGGAAATTCTTTTGCAAATCATGTAATGCATATTTCCTGAAATATTTTTCTATAATCGAAAATAAGAATAAATTGCACACAGAAAAATGGGAAAGCCTGAAAAAATAATTTGGTTTGGAAAAAGCAGCTGTTTAGTGAACAGAATCGGCGCCGCTTAGCTAATGTAAAAAACCCCGCGGGCACGATCAGATGGTGCAGATAAATTTGCACCATCCTCACCTTGCCTTCGCGCAGATAAAAGAGCATGATTTACTGGTACATCACAGACCGATGCCTGGATTACAGTTCTGAATATCCGAATCCATTGACAATCGCATCGATTTTCTCTTTATTCTTGCAGTGTGGGCACTCTTCCTGGCTGAAAGTCTGATAATCAGGAAGGTCTTTTGCGCCGAAGATATGGTGTACCGGTTCACCATAGATTTCTTCCGCAACACTGAAAATGGCAGAAACACCCTGGATAATGCCGCCATAGTAGCGGATGCACTCCAGGCTTCTGGCAATGGTGCGCCCTGTAGTGGCAGAAGCCAGAAGTAGAAGAATATTCTTTCCCCGTACCATGGGCTGTAAGTTGTCGCGGAAGATCATCTGGCCATTGCTGTCAAACTCAGGTGTGATGACATACAGTGTGTTGTGCCTGTTTAAGGACATAATGCCGTTTCTTGTCAGCTCTTCCGCAAGGCAGGAGCCGATGATCTCACAGCCATCCATACAGATGATGGTATCCACCGGGCGGCTGTACTGATACTCGGCAGCCATAGTCTTTGCTACTTCCATCGCCTCCGCATAACGTACCTTTAATGTAGTCATATCCATATAGAAATTAATATGTGAATGCGTTGTGGCAAAGTGTCCGGGCACTACTTTCAGATTGATTTTCTTGTTTACTTTGGAAGGAATCTTGTATTCACGGTCCAATAACATATTGCTACCCCCTTTTCATAGTTGCCTGCTACTGGCCGCTCTTTGCCAGTAACTAATATTCGTTGTACTAGTACATTTTACCATAATCCTATCCTGCCGTATAGTGTTTTTCGAATGTTTTTCTTCTAAAATCTGACTTGCCATATGGGCAGGGATTGGATATAATAGTAATGTGACAGAGGAGCATTCATCTGTGGGACCGGGTGTCCCGGACCACGGCTGTATAGAGAAAAAGGTTGTTTCTGTCACCAAACTGTAACTAAATGTATAGATTTACCATGGAAATGACAAAAAAATGTCTTATCATGGAAAGAAAAAGAGACGATATATAATATATCGTTTATTCGCGTGAAGGTAAAGTGAGTATAATGCAGTAGATTTGCATTATCTGAGCGCGCTTGTGAGATAGTTTGCCCATGCGAAGACAAAGTGAGGTTCAGGCAAGGCTATCCAATGAACCGGGCACACCTGTGGGGGGATCTGGCGTTTGTGCATGTGAGGGGAAGATCATATAGGCCTGCAGGATATCTGACTAATTATTGTACATATATAGCAAAATAGAGAAAGGTATGATGTATCATGAAGGGAAAAAGAATGATCAAGAAAAGGCTCAAATATATGGTGATGCTGATACTCATCGTGGCAGTGGGCGCTTTTGGATATCTGGGGGGGTCGACGCAGGCAGCGGATGAGTTTGGGATCTCATGTGATGGTGTGCTGCTTGATCCATCAGCGACTTATGAAATGAGAACTTCTACGCTGCAGCTTATGATGGAGACATCCGGGATATCATATGATAATCCGGACTTGTATGAGGTAAGGTGGACGATTGAGGACAGCGATGACGGCAAAGAGAATGACATTGCACGTATTGAATCAGGAACAGGCTCTCAGGCGATCGGAATGCTCCATGCGAAGTCTCCTGGTGATGTTACTGTTACGGTTACCGTGTATGATAAGACTCAGGTGGTAGGCGGGACGATGGCGCAGTTGGGAAGCGCGACCTGTAAGATCAAAGTTATTTTTTCAGTAGATACGACAACCAATGATGCTATTTATAAATATGTAAATAAAGAAGATACAGAGCGGTCGCTGGTTCTCTACTCCAATGATTCACCAGTGCAATTGAAACCGACTTTTGGCAAGCCAGAGAATACACAGTGGACCAGCATGAATCCGGAGGTTGCTACGGTGGATTTGAATTCCGGTGAAGTTACGCCGAGAGGCGCCGGCAGGACTCAGATTGTAGCAACTTATACGGTGCCAGACCAGCCGACAGTTACTTACACGGCTTACCTGAATGTGTATGTGATTCCCAGGGTGTCAACTGACAAGACAGCGACACCGGGTTCTGGAGGGGCAGCGGACGGATTTAGCAAAATTTTGGATGCTAAGATGGAATCCGGAGGGTTCCTTTATACGGATACGAACTTTACAGAGAATATGGAAGTTATCCGAAGCAAAGTTGTATGGGTGGTCAAAAAAGATGTTGGGAATGGGATCGAACAGGTCATTACCAATTCTCTGGGAATGGAGTCTGACCTTATCAACCTGACACCATCTGGCAGCCGGAGCAATGAGCTGCAGGTGACCGGTATCGCCGGTGAATATAAAGTTTATTTTTACCCATATGGAAGCTATGTGGACGAAGAAAATAAAACGGAAGCATGGACGCCTATCACATGTGTGAATCTGACGATCTTTGGTAATATTAATGACAGAAAAGAGATACTTAGTATTGGGGACCAGTATAATTTTGCTGAAGCATATAATATGACGACAAAAGACTTTCTGGATGCCTTCGAGGTAACCCTGACAACAGAAAACGGGGGTGATGTAAGTAACTATGTTACCTACAATTCTGCTACCGGTATCATGACGACGAATGCCGAGGGAACGATCAAAGCGAAAATTTCAGTAAAGAATGGCAAGAAGGAATATGTTGAAAAGCTTCTTGGTCCCAATTGGCCGGATGGATTGCCGGAGGGGAAGGTTTTTGAAACCACGATTGAGATTGTAGACCGGATCTATCTGGACCGGAGTAATATTACACTGTCAGTGGGGCAGGAGTACCAGCTCAATCTTGTGGCGAATGGTACTTACAGCGGAGCGGTAACATGGACCAGTTCGGATCCCCGTTATGTATCGGTCAGTGAGGGTGGTCTTATTAAGGGTGTGCGTGTAACACAAAGTGGAGAGGATGTGACTATTACAGCAACCCTGGATGCCGGAGATGGTGTGTATAAGACGGCTACCTGTCTCGTCAAGGTAGAGCAGGCAGTGAATGGGTTTACCTTGAGCCCGGATACGGATCAGACAATGCTGGTAGGGGAACATATCACTGTTGTGGCTAATATTAAACAGACCGTTACTATAGCGCCATTGACATGGGAATGTTCCAATGCGAATAACCCAGTATTTAATGTGGAACCGGCTGCAGATGGCAAGAGTGCCGTCATCACGGCGTTAAGGACGGGAACTGCCGATCTGATCGTACAAAATACACTGAATAAGAATGATAAGCGTTCCATACGGATCACGGTACGTTCTGCGATCCAGACAATCTCATTTAACCGTTCAGAACTCTCCGTAGAATTATATAAAGAAACTTATAATATGAGAAGAGAGGTGCGTTATACGCCGACCAATGCCACGGATACAGCATTGACATGGGTGAGTTCGGATACTTCTGTAGCTACCATTGATGAAGATGGGGTTTTGACTTTAGTAGGAGGAGGTACAACGCTGATCAGCGTATATCCGACCTATAACCCATATAATGTCATGGCATCCTGTGTTGTGACAGTGATCGGGTCTGCCAGCGAACTGGTACTGGATAAGACCGATCTTCTTATGAATGTGGGCGACAGTGAGGCTGTTACGGTGGATTACCTGCCGAAGAATACGACAGCGCAGTTGACCTGGAGGGCAGCGAAGGATGGAATCGTAAATATTAACTGGGACGAGACGAGAATGCTGACTACCATCACAGCAACAGGACCGGGAGAAACGGATATCAATATCACTTCTCCGCAGGTTGGTGTGAATACCATTCATGTGGAAGTAAGACAGCCGGCAAGCAATATCTCGATTTCTCCAAGATCCGTGGTAGTGCGGACAGGGGATACGGAACAGTTGACGGCGAATCTGGTACCGGCGAATTCTACGGACAGGGTAGTGTGGACCAGTTTGGATACATCCATTGTCAGGGTAAATGATACAGGTGTTATTACAGGTATTAAGAGTGGCACGGCCTTTGTCCGGGCGCAGGCATTCAATGGAAACATTCAGGGACCTATCGAGACGGTTCAGGTAATCGTCCGGGATGGTATTACAGGGGTTCGTCTCGACTCCACGGAAAAGATAGTAAATGTAGGCGCTACCATTACAGTGACGCCGATCTTTACGCCAGAGACCGCTTTTGACAAGAGTATGACCTGGACTATTGCCGATAGTAAGATTGCCAAAGTGGAGGCGTCAGGGGATTCGGATGCGAAGGTAACAGGTGTTGCTGTAGGTACTACTATGCTGGTAGGTACTTCCAATGACGGTAGTTTTACCGTTGCATGCCTGATTCGTGTAAATCCGAAACCAGAAGAAAAGAATACTAAGGTTACGGTATCGCCAACAAGTAAATTCATGAAAGTAGGAAAAACTTTCTATGTGAAGGCAACTGTGACAGGAACTCCAAATAAGAAAGTAAAGTGGAAATCAAGCAAGAAGAAGGTGGCTACTGTCACTTCTGGAGGAAAGGTTAAAGCAAAAAAACTTGGTACAGCATATATCACAGCTACAGCGAGAGATGGAAGCGGCGCTTTTGCCAGATGTAAGGTCCGTGTTGTGCGGATGGCGAAGAAGCTTACATTGAATAAGTATTCTGCCACTGTCCTCGTAGGTGATACATTGAAGTTGAAAGCGAAGATCACACCAAAGAATGCCACCATCAAAAAGGTGAAATGGTCTACCAGTGATAAAACCATCGCAGAGGTGGATTCTACCGGAAGGGTACTTGGCGTGGCAGAGGGGATTGTAAAGATAAAAGCTAAGACAACAGATGGATCGAATAAGACTGCTACCTGTATTGTCAAAGTCCGTGAGCCAGTAGAGGCAACAGGTGTCACAGTGGCTGACAGTGAGATCACGATAGCCAAAGGAAGGGCAAAACAGTCTGGTATTGTGGCTTCGCCAGTGAATACTACAACGAAGATACGTTACTATTCCGATAATAAGAAAGTGGCTACTGTAGATAAACGGGGTAAGATCCGTACAAAACGTGTTGGCCAGGCAACGATCTATGGTGAGACGGCAAATGGCAAGAGGGGATATTGTGATGTCCTGGTGGTTGACATGAACCGCAAAGGCCTTCGGATGCGTGTGTATGATACAGAACAGCTCCGCGTGAATGAGATCAGCCAGGGAGTGACATGGTATTCTAAGAATATCAATGTTGCTACCGTTGATGCCAATGGACTGGTGACAGGACGGAAAAAGGGAACTACGACGGTTTATGCTATTGTAAATGGCATCAAATTGGGATGCCGTGTTAGAATAAGATCGATTAGATAGTGTATGCCGACGGCGTCAATCAGAATCCGTGTTCTGATTGGCGCCGTTGATTTATGCAGATGGAGGAAAAGGTGAAAATGTTTCACCTGGGAAATTTGTGCGCGCACGCCCAAATTTCATTATGCGCAACAGGCGTGCGCAAATGGAGGAGAACTTGTTAGCGAATTTACATGTTAAAAATTTTGCAATAATAGATGAGGTGGACGTGGAGTTTGGTGACCACCTCAATATTCTGACAGGTGAGACCGGAGCTGGAAAATCAATTCTGGTGGGATCCATCAGTATTGTACTTGGTGCCAGGGTTTCGCCGGAGATGATCGGCAAGAATGGCGATTATGCCATGGTAGAGGCTGTCTTTCAGATCTCGGACGAAGATACATTGAGCCGCATTCGGGAACTGGATATTGAACCGGAAGAAGGCCAGCTTGTCATTTCCCGTAAGATCACAGCAAACCGCAGTATCAATAAGATTAATGGAGAGAGTGTGCCAGTGAGTGTGATCCGGAAAGTGGCAGCTCTCTGTATTGATATCCATGGGCAGCATGAACACCAGTCTCTGCTGAACCCGGATAGACACAGGGAAATTGTAGATGATTACAGTGGAGAGAAGTGTATCCAGATGCGTGATGAGACTGCCCGGCTATATCACTTGTATAAAAAGAAAGAAAAGGAATTGAAACAGGAGTCCCTTTCTTCTGAGGAGCGGGCGCGTCAGCTTGGATTTCTGGAATATGAAAAGGAAGAGATAGAAACAGCAGATGTTAAGGCTGGGGAGATGGAGGAAATTGAAGACAGATATTATCGTATGTCCCATGCTGGTTCTATTGCTGAAGTTTTAGGTGAGGTACATGAACTCAGTGGGGAGACAGCGGTCAGCGCCATAAGCCATGGACTGAGGCGGCTGCAGGAGATTCGCAATCTGGATCCGGCATTGGAGGATTTTACAGAGGAACTGATACAGATCGAGGGGCTTTTAGGCGATTTTAACCGGGAGGTTTCTGATTTTATGTCGGATTTTACTTTTGATGAAAATGATTTGGAACAGACACGCCGCCGGCTTGACTTGATTCATTCTCTCCAGAATAAGTATGGTGACACATATGAAGATATAATGTCCCATCTGCAGGAGGTAGATGAAAAGATCCTGCAGTATGAAGATTATGAGGCATATATGGAGCAGCAGCAGGGGGAACTTGGAAAACTGGAGAAAGATCTGAAAAAACAGTGTACTGCCCTGACAAAATGCCGGAAGAAGGCGGCTGCTGCCCTGGAAAAGAAGATTGCGGATGCTTTGCAGGATATGAATTTTGCCCATGTAGATTTTGCCATACAGATCACTTCGAGAGAAGATTGTGGGCCAGAGGGCGCAGATGATATCGAATTTATGATTGCCACGAATCCTGGTGAACCAAGAAGAAGCCTGGGAAAGATTGCCTCAGGAGGTGAGCTCTCCCGGATCATGTTGGCGATCAAATCAGTATTTGCAGATAGTGATGCCATTGAGACATTGATTTTTGATGAAATTGATGCAGGGATCAGCGGGCGTACAGCACAGAAAGTATCTGAAAAGATGAGTGTCCTGGGGAAAAGGCATCAGATCATATGCATCACCCATCTGCCTCAGATCGCAGCCATGGCAGATGTTCATTTTGTCATTGAAAAAGATGTGACAGAAAGTGCGTCTACAACACAGATACGTTCTCTTGGCAGAGAAGAAATGGAAGAAGAACTGGCGCGTATCCTTGGCGGTGTGGAGATTACAGACGCTGTCAGAAAAAGCGCAAAAGAGATGAAAGAACTTGCTGATAGTCAGAAACAGTATTCATAAGTCTGATATAAAATGGTCATACTAAGATGGAATCTGAAAGTTTGTTTTCAGGTTCCGTCTTTATCTTTAGGGAAACTTTTTATGTATGAGGTGGTTTGTGTGATCAGACAAAGCAATGTTCTCCGGCGATGGCGCCGATGGTTCGTTCTCTTCCTTTTTGTAGACCTTATGGCGGTTGGTTTTCTGTTTTACCGGTATATGGATTCATATGTGCCAGACCAGCTCTATGCCGTGGTAGGGGAGATGGAAGATATATCCCTTCCTTTCGGCTGCGAGACAGAGGAATCGCTGGAAGTGCTTCAGGTGACAAATAAGGACAGTGGTTTTTCCATGGTATCTGGTGAGACAGGGAATTATCAGGTCCCCGTAAAACTTTTTGGTGTACTTCCGGTAAAAAATGTAGATGTCCGGGTGATCCGGAAAATGAAGGTGGCACCAAGCGGGGAACCCATTGGTATCTATGTGGAGACAAATGGCCTTCTGGTGCTGGATACGGCAGAGATTCAGGGAGAAGATGGACTGACCTATGCGCCTGGAGAAAATATATTGAAGACGGGTGATTATATACTGAAATGGAATAATGAACCAGTTCCCACTATCGCGAAACTGGATCAGGCAATTCAGGACAGCGGCACCAAAAAGGTGGCTGTGATGATCAGGAGGGGAAATGAGAACCTGAAAGTGGCGATGAAACCAGTTCGGGCGACTGACCACACTTATAAGATCGGTACATGGGTACGTGAGGATACACAGGGAATTGGGACGCTTACTTACGTGACAGAAGATGGAAAGTTTGGGACGCTGGGGCATGGGATCACAGATGCAGATACAGGGATGCTTCTTGACCTGCAAGGCGGGGAACTGTACCAGACAAGAATCCTTGGCATCACAAAGGGAGCCAGCGGAGAGCCGGGTGAGCTGCAGGGATATATCAATATGGTGGCGGATAATGAGATCGGTGATATAACAAAGAATACAGACCTGGGTGTCTTTGGCAAGATGAGGCAGTCAGCAGGGGATGGCTATGCAGGGGACTTTCTGCCTGTGGGTATGAAGCAGGAGATAAGGCGGGGAAAAGCTTATGTATATGTAAATCTGAATGGTATGGCACAAAGGTATGAGATCCAGATAGATCAGGTCAATATCAACAGTACAGATAATAAAAGTATGGTGATACGGATCACAGACCCGCAGCTCCTATCTATGACAGGTGGGATTGTACAGGGAATGAGTGGTTCACCCATTATACAGAATGAGAAAATCATTGGGGCAGTGACGCATGTCCTGGTGGATGATCCCACAAAGGGATATGGGATATTTATTGAAAATATGCTTTCACAATAGATTTTACCTTGCCTGCAGCAGAACAATATATTACAATACAGGTAATAGGTGGTGGGGCTGGGAATATACTCAATGTGGGGACAGGAGAATGAAAAAAAATATTTTGTATTATGGGAGCAAAGAAATAGTTAGATTTCCTGAAATTCGTATTGCAAAATTCCATAAGGATTTTTATTTTGGATTTTATTGCACACGGTTTCCAGAACAAGCTGTGCGTTGGGCAGTCCGTTTTACTGGAAAGGGGATGTTAAATCAATATGAGTATGTGCCAGATGAGACATATAGGATACTCAGTTTTCCTGAAATGTCAGAAGAATGGCTTGATTTTATTGTTTCCTGCCGCCTTGGCAGATCCCATGATTATGATATCGTAGAGGGACCAATGGCAAATGATACAATATTTAATTATGTACAGAATTTTGCAGATGGAAAGATCAGTCGGGAAGCATTCTGGGAACTGGCGAAATTCAGGAAACCGACACACCAGATTAGTTTTCATACAGCAAGATCACTTTCAACCTTACAATTTGTGAAAGGGTATGAGGTATATGATGAAGAATGATAGTGCATTGATGTTTACCTGCAGTCTGATTGAATTTATCGGAAGGAAGCAGAAACTTTCACGGACAGATGTAGTCAGGTCATTGGGCAAAGAGAATATTACACGTATTTATAAATATGCAGATGTACTTCATTGCGAAACAATAGAACAGGTTGCTGATGAATATATTACAATGGCAGAGATTGGTACGGGAGAGTATGATAATATAAAAAAATGTAAATACGAGGTGCCGGATTATTGGACCATCGGAGAGGTTTATGAACGTCTTATTGAAGATGTAGATCAACATAATACGATAGAAACCCTTCACGAGGTATATTTTTCTTGGATCAGTGAGGCGATATCAAATTATAACTCAGATTTTTTTTATCAGCCAAGGGATTATATCAGGGAGTGTTATCTCGAAGGTGAAGTTTTGGAAGGCTGACAGTGTGAATGTACTTCGCTCAACGGCGCCAATTTGAATCCGCCATTGAGTAAAATATAAATGGGAGGTAATTATTGTGGCAATAGAAAGAATATCAGAGATCCAGATGGGGGACATGCTGCTGATCTTTGAACAGGAGACAGACTACAGACGTGTTGGGTTCTATATGATACCAGCGGATATGAAGGAAGAGAATGTAAGTGACAAAAAGTTTTACCGCATCAACAGTCTGGCACAGCTAAAGCTGGTGGGGGACATTTACCCGAACTGCTATGGCAGTGGACAGACTATGCACAACTGTGAGACAGCGAATCTTTTCGAATATGATTCACAGACAACAGAGAAGGAAGAGGGACGGACATATGTCCGGACTGTGATGAAGGACAGGCGGGGATATGAACTGGTCAATGTGGTCACCTGGTATGAAGGGGAGGACAGTTTTGAGATGAAAAATGTGTTTACCAACCATAGCAGGGACATGGTGACACTGGAAATGCTGTCTAGTTTTGAGATGGGAAACCTGACACCGTTTGTAGAGGGAATGGCGCCGGATACGATGCTGGTACACAGGCTCCGCAGTAAATGGAGCCATGAGGGCAGGCTGGTGACAGAGACAGTGGAAGATCTGCAGCTTGAGCCAAGCTGGTCTAACTGGTCAGTAGGTGTGGAGCGCTTTGGACAGAGGGGATCTATGCCTGTGATGAAATATTTTCCCTTTGTGGCTGTGGAGGATACGAAAAACCATGTTCTGTGGGGAGCCCAATTGGCACATGAGGCATCCTGGCAGATGGAGATCTATCGCCAGGATGACGGATTACATATATCAGGAGGACTTGCTGACAGGGAATTTGGTCACTGGATGAAGAATATTGACAGTGGGGAGAGCTTTGAGACCCCGAAGGCGATCCTCACCGTGTGCCGTGGTGATATCGATCTCCTGTGCCACCGTCTTGTATCGGCGGGTGAGAAATATGTGGAGCAGGGACCGCAGGAGGAACAGGATCTTCCGATTATATTCAATGAATATTGTACGACATGGGGATGCCCATCCCATGAAAATATCGCCGGGATCCTTGATGCGATCCAGGGGAAGGGATTTGATTATTTTGTTATTGACTGTGGCTGGTTTAAGGAGGATGGCGTGCCATGGGATATCAGCATGGGTGATTACAATGTGTCAGAGACGCTGTTTCCGGAAGGATTGGATAAAACAGTCGGGCTTATAAAAAAAGCGGGGATGCGTCCAGGCATCTGGTTTGAGATCGATAATGTAGGACATGCAGCGAAAGCATATGAGGCCACGGACCATCTGCTGAAGAGAGATGGGCATCCTCTGTCGACATACAGCCGCCGATTCTGGGATATGCAGGATCCCTGGGTGAAAGAATATCTTGGGGAAAAAGTCATCGGAACCCTGAACAAGTATGGTTTTGGCTATATGAAGATGGATTATAACGACAGCATCGGCATCGGATGTGATGGTGCGGAATCCCTTGGTGAGGGGCTGCGCCGTAATATGGAGGCATCCGTGGACTTTGTGAGGCGGGTGAAAGAGGAATTGCCAGATCTTGTTCTTGAGAATTGTGCTTCTGGTGGTCATAAACTGGAACCCTTGATGATGGGGCTGTGTTCTATGGCATCCTTCTCAGATGCCCATGAGACAGAGGAGATACCGATTATTGCGGCAAATCTGCATCGGGCGATCCTTCCACGGCAGAGCCAGATATGGGCAGTGATCCGTCAGGATGATTCTCTGAAACGGATCGGTTATTCCATTGCCAATACATTCCTGGGAAGGATGTGCCTGTCAGGTGATGTGACAGGGCTCTCAGATGAGCAATGGGATGTCATTGACAGAGGGATCGCTTTTTATCGTAAGGTAGTTCCAGTGATCCGAAAAGGTATGACGCACCGGAGGGGACCAGGGATCTCCAGTGACAGGCATCCACAGGGGTATCAGGTGGTACAGCGTATTGGTGAAAGAGGGGAGACACTGATCGTGATCCATTGTTTCCATGGAGAACTGCCAGAGACTATCGAAGTAGATCTGACAGGATGTGTATCAAGAATCGCTGATGTGTATTCATATGACAAAAAAGCAGAGATTGATGTGAAAGATGATATATTGATTTACCATACAACAGAAAATATGTGTGCAGTGGCCGTGTATCTGGCATAACATCCGTGTTTGCCGTCGATAACAGCAGATTTATCATGTAAGAGGTCGAAAAATATAGAAAAATAAACAAAAAATAAAATAAAAATTAAAAAAATATTATAAAATATGCATTTTGTGCTTGAATTATGGCGAATTTCAGTTTATACTACGCTTGTCGACACTTTATAAAAAATTTATAATTTTGAATTAGGAGGATAATATTTTGGAGAAACTGAAAGTTTTGATCGCGGAAGATAACCCAAGGATCGCAGCCCAGATTGAGCACATTTTGCAGGAGGACCCAGAGATTAAGGTTGTGGGAAAAGCAGAAGATGGTATTGAGACAATGGGGATGATCGATGAGACAGAACCAGATGTACTGCTGCTTGATCTGATTATGCCAAAGCTGGACGGGCTTGGAGTCCTGGAGCGTCTGACAAAGAGAAAAGAGACCGGAAAACGGCCGGAGACAATTGTAGTATCTGGCATAGCCCAGGAAAGGATCACAGAGACAGCGTTCAATCTGGGAGCAGCTTATTACATATTGAAACCTTTTGACAGTGAAATGATCTTGAGCCATATTCAGCAGTTTAAACCGGGGGCAAGAAAGTTCATCGCAGCTCCGGAAGAGAACCGGAGAAGCGATGAACTGGCAAGGTATAATTTGGAATCCGATGTCACAAACATCATTCATGAGATTGGCGTACCAGCACACATTAAGGGATACCAGTATCTGCGGGATGCCATTATGATGTCAGTGGATGACAGTGAGATGCTGAATTCCATTACGAAGATACTTTATCCGTCCATTGCGAAACAGCATGGAACGACACCGAGCCGGGTAGAGCGTGCGATCCGGCATGCTATCGAGGTGGCATGGAGCAGAGGCAAAGTAGATACGATTGATGAATTATTTGGTTATACAGTACATAATGGCAAAGGGAAGCCGACAAATTCAGAATTTGTGGCCTTGATCGCAGATAAAATCCGTTTGGAGCAGAAAATGAGACTTTAGCCAAAAGGAAAGGAGTTTTCATGATACACATTTTAGTTGTTGAGGACGAGAGGGCGATTTCAGATCTGATTCGACTGAACCTGATAAGGGCCGGGTATGAATGTACCATGGCATATGACGGAAAGGCGGCAGCAGATATTTTAGAGACACGGAATTTTGACCTTGTTCTTTTGGATATTATGCTGCCATTTATTAATGGTTATGAACTGATGGAATATATCCGGCCACTCAGGATCCCAGTGATCTTTATCACTGCAAAGGCGGCGCTTTCTGACCGGATCAAAGGATTGACCTCAGGGGCAGAAGATTATATCATCAAACCTTTTGAGGTTGTGGAACTGCTGGCACGTATTGGAATCGTTCTACGCCGGTATAACAAACTGGAACAGAGACTGCTCTATGCGGATATTGAGGCAGATGTGGAGAACCAGACAGTGATGAAGGCGGGAAAGCTGGTGGAATTGACACCAAAGGAATTTGAACTGCTTGTTTTTTTTATGAGAAATCAGAATATAACTCTTTTCAGAGAAAAAATATATGAGGAAATATGGGGGTCGGAATATCCGGTTGAGTCCCGGACACTGGACCTTCACATTCAGAGGCTTCGGAAAAAACTGAAGCTGACAGAGGAACTGAAGACGATTTTTAAGGTGGGTTACAGATTAGAGGGGACAAATGAAATTTCGCAATAAAGTATTGGTCATGAATATGATACTGCTGTCGGCAGGCCTTGGGTTTGTGGGATATCTGATGATCCGTAAAAATTTTGATATCGTCCAGAAGACAGGGCTCACACATGCCATCGTGGAAAATAACCTGGTTCAGTCTTCTGTAGAATATGATCTTCTACAGGTGTTGAATAGCAGCGGGTATCAGGAGAAGACGGAACAGTCAAGGCGGATTTACCAGATAAAAAGCGAACTGGAAGGGATCGGCGGCAGGATAGAGGGAAGTATGATGGCATCCGGTACAGCCTTTTATATATATTATGATAATGAATATACTTTTAGCAGCGATGGCGGTGACAATAAGATACCTGTCCGGTTATTTTACAATATGAAAGCCGGGGAGAAGAATTACCTGATCTGTGAGGAGGAGGGGAAGAGTGTGATCTATGTTACCTCCTGCAGCATGGTAGGGGAACAGTACCTGCATGTCATCAATAAATCGGACATTACTGAAAATTACCAGATGCTGACAGAACAGATCTGGTATTTCCGGCTGGTGATCCTTTTTGTGCTGATGGCGGCGTCATTTCTCATGTTTCTTGCAAGCCGTTATCTTACCCGGCCGCTTGAACAGCTTACCAGGGCATCGTCGGAGATTGCCAGGGGAGATTATTCACAGCGGGTCACGGTTTCTTCTCAGGATGAGGTGGGGCAGTTGGCAGAACAGTTCAACCATATGGCAGAGGCAGTGGCAGATCACATTGTGCAGTTGAATGAGATGCTGCAGAGCCGGGAACAGTTTGTGGCTGATTTTACCCATGAGATCAAGACACCAATGACGACTATTATAGGTTATGCAGATACGATGCGTTCTATGGAACTGCCTAGACAGGAGCAGATCCTTGCCCTGAATTATATTTTCTCAGAGGGTAAGCGTCTGGAAGACATGTCTGGAAAGCTCTTTGCACTCATCTATCTCAAAAGGACAGAGATCGAGTGCCTGCCGGTGCATGTTACAGATTTCATAGCGGAGATCAGGCAGATCACAGAGCCTATGCTGAAAAGGAAAAAACTCACTCTTGCGACAGGTGTAGAAGAGGGGATCATAAAGATAAACAGGGAGTTATTTGTGACTGTGTTTATCAATCTTATCGACAATGCCCGTAAGGCATCCGATCCAGAGGGGGAGATCCGTATCCTGGGGCAGAAGGGACGGATGGGGGAGAATGCAGGATACCAGTTTCTGGTAGAGGATGATGGCATTGGCATGAAAGAGGAAGAAGTGAACCGGATGTGTGATGAGTTTTATATGGCAGACAAGTCCCGCTCCAGAAAAGAGGGCGGTGCGGGTATCGGCATGTCTCTTGTGGCGCTGATCCTGGATTGCCATAAGGCAGAGTGGAAGGTGGAGAGCGAACCAGGAAAGGGGACCGTGATCCGGATCTGTGTAGGGGAGGGGAGAGAATGACGAAAAAGATTATATTGATCTCCGGTATGGTTATTTTTCTGTGCTGTGCCTTTTTTCTGCCAGGGCAGATACTTTTGTGGCAGAGCGGCAGGGAACTGGATGTGGTTGGCACGGTTCCTAAGGACAGCTATCAGTCAGAGGGTTCAGCCCTTGCCAGGGAGGCATCAGCACGGCTCTCAAAAGAAGAGAAGCTGCGTCTTATCACGGGAGAATGGGAGAGCGAGATATCAGAGGCAGGAGATTTTGAAATGCAGCTCCAGGGATACGAGGCAGTGAGGATGGCACGGGAGAAAGTGCAGCAAATGTATAAGGAAGGAAAGTTTCCTGTGGATCTGTCGGAACTGTATCAGAACTGGTATGGCTGGCAGGCAACACCGTATAAGGCGGTGGATACTACGTTCCACACATATACGGCGTACTATTGGGAGATCGTGTTCGAGAGATTTGACAGGAAGGAAAACTACACAATATGGATGCTGGAGGATGGAACGGTCTTTGAATTATAAGGCTTATGGTATTTACAAATTGTTTACAAGAGGAGAATAAAATGATGCCAAGGTTAAAATGGCATTGGTGCCATTGAGCTGGTAAAAAAGAGGGAGGTTGTTGTTATGGGAAAAAGAAAAACAATATTATGGATGGCGATGATCATAATCGGCATCTTTGCCCTGTCTGCCTGCTCCGCCGGAGAGAATGGCGGTACAGAGAGGAGAGAGAGTGGACAGAAGAAAGAGAGCAGTGCCGGCCTGAGCCAGTTTGCAGAGGCAAAGGGAGAGACGTGGCAGGATTCATGGAGTGAGGAGACGGTAAGTGGTTCTACTGTCCGTGTGAATGTGCTGGCGGAAACGGTGGTGCCGGATCTAAAGCAGATGTCTACGGTGGAGGTATGTCCATATGAATTCAACGAAGAAAATAGAAAGAAGCTGGCGGATGCTCTTTTTGACGGTGGATGGGAGAGGACGGAAAAGAAATATTATGGAACAAGGGATGGTATTGAATATGAGCTGGACGCTGCTGATGTAGATGAAAAGGGAAGCAACATTTTTTTTAGTGCAAAAGAGAGGAAAGATATTTATCCGGAAAGGGTAAAGGGAAAGGGAGATTTTTATTACTGGCCGGTGGAGGAAGAGAATGGATCAGAAAACGAGTGTAAGCTGACAAAGGAGGAGGCGGACAAAATAGCGCGGGCATTGCTGCAGAAAACAGGTTTTTCGGATCTGATCCAGATAGATGCAAAGGTGCTGCAGTGGGAGGAGCATGCCAACGACGAAAACGGTGAACCGTTGGACCTCGGGGAATCAGCAAAGCAGTTTAATGATGGCTGGTATTTTACTTATGGCCAGGGGGTGGATGGAGTTGCTTTTAACGAATTTGCTGTTCACAGAGAGCCTGTTCATGGAGATGATGAGGAGGTCACCACGGAGGGGTATTCTGAGGACTGCCTTATTCGTGTTTTCATTACGGATAGAGGAGTGATTGAAGTTGATTTTGGCAGTCTTCTTGAAATTCAGTCTATAACGCCGGGAGTGAAGCTGCTTCCATTAGATGAGATCAAGAAGATCATGAAGAGTGAGATAAAGCAGCTTGCTGAGTTCAACGTTACAAAGCGGAAGAAATACACCATGAAATTTGAATTCCTGGAACTGGTCTATTATCGGGTGACAGATCCGGAAAATGCGAATCAGTTTACCTATATTCCGGCATGGCGCCTGCGGGACCACATGGGGTATGAACCTCCTTTCGTTGTTAATGCTATGGATGGCAGTGTGGTGAATGACTGGGAAGAGACATGGAAAATAGTGAAAGATAAAGAACAATAGGGGGGATTCATGATGAAGAAGCGTAAAATAGTTTTGATGATATTGGCTGTGATGGCAATAGTGGTTCTGTCTGCCTGCGCCTCTCACGGGAATAGTGGAGAGAGTAAAGAGGGTGCGCAGAAGAAGGAAAGCAGTCCGGATCTGGAGCAGTTTGCAGATGATGCAGGGGATATGTGGACGGATTCCTGGAGCGTAGATACCGCTAGTGTGGGACCTGTGAATATTTCCACCAATGCACTGGTGGAGCTGCCAAAGGTGAAGCAGATGTCCACTGTGGAAGTACAGAGATATACATTTAATGAAGAGAATAAAAAGAAAGTAGCAGAGGCAATCTTTGGCACTGAGGTATACTACTATGATGATGAGCATCTGCCTAAAGCAGAGCTCCAGGAACTTCTTGATATCTGGCGGGAGAATGAAGAGATAAGTGAGAAAGCGATTCAGGAATTGAAAGGGCAGGAGGAGAAGGAAAGGGACCTCGGTGATATGGAAGAGGAACTCGAAGAAGAGAAAGCTAAGGTTAAGAAGTATGAGAAACTGTTGAAAAAAGCATCAGACGATTATGTGAAAGTGGAAGGCGATTATAAGGGAGATGAATATATAGGAAACAGGGATGGCATCTGGTATCAGCTGGTTTTTGATACTTATGAGGATGGGAAATTTAGTGATATTGACCTTTTTGCCCATGACCAGGCAGATATTTACCCGGATGAGCGGAAGGTGGGAAAGGAAGACTGCTCTATGAATCAGGCAGATATTAAGCTGGAATTCAAAAATAAGTGTAGGATGGCGAAGACCGACGCAGAGAAGGAAGCAAGGGAATTTCTGCAGAAAGCCGGTTTTTCTGATCTTATCCTGGCGGAGGAATATACATTGGAGTGGACCAGTGGAGAGACAGATCGGAATGATAGTCTGGTTAATGGCTGGAGCTTTACGTTCTCTCCCGGTGCACAGGGTGCACCTTTTAGTCATTATGAAGAATTTAATGATTATAGTAGTGGCTCTGTCGTGTCAGGGACAGAGATTATTTCAGATACCAGGTTTTCGCTGCAATGTGGTATTATCATCAGCGTTACGGATAAGGGAGTGATCGGTGCGAAGTTCCAGAATCCCATCACAGTCCTTTCTTCCACCCCGGCAGTAAAGCTTCTGCCACTGGAGGATATCAAGAAGGTTATACGGGATGAGATCGGGGAGTTTGCTGAGTTTAACTATGCGTCGAATAAGGTTTCCAACTTGAAATTTAACCGTCTTACACTGGGGTACTACCGGCTGCCGGACCCGGAACATAAGGATCTATATACCTATGTCCCGGCATGGAGGCTGTGGAGTAACAGTGGAGACGCTTCTTCCTTTGTGGTCAATGCCATGGATGGGAGTGTGGTTAATGACTGGACAGAGAAACGGAAGGTCACTGCCAAGACAGATCCAAAGTAAATAGTGTGAGGAGGAAACTGAGATGGGAAAAAAGAAAATGATTCTGTTGATGTGCATGGTTACAATGGGTATCTTTGCTCTTTCTGCCTGTTCTGGCGAGGAGGTAGAGCCAGATGTTCCGGAACAGGGGCAGAAGAAGGAGAGCAGTGCGGATCTGAGCCAGTTTGCTGACTGCGACGGGGATACATGGATGGAATCCTGGAATGGAAAGACCGCCAGTGGGCTGGATTTCAGCGCCAGGCTGAATGTATATATGTCAGTGCCGAAGTTAAAGAGGATGTCTACGGTGGAAGTGCGCAAATATGTTTTCAATAATGAAGATAAGAAAAAAATGATGGAAGGCATCTTTGACAAGGACATTTATTATAATGATGACAATAAATTACCAAAATCTGTTTTGAAACAATATCTGAGCGGTGCTGAGGGTTCTGTCGAATACTATGAAGATCAACTGCAGAAGATGAAAGATGGCAATACAGAGAGCGGAAGTTCCCAGTCTGAGATGGAAGGGCTGCTCAAGGAACAGAGGGAGAACATCAAAAAATATAAAAAGCTGATGAAGAAGGCACCAAGAGATTTTCAGAAAGTTCAGGATGATGATTATGAGGGAAACAGTTTTTTGGGGGAACGGGAAGGGATTGAGTATATCCTCCGGTGTGATACAGATGAAGGGACAGGACAGGGGATAACGATTGACATGAGCCCTTCCAATGAAGATGTGGTAAAACCTGACCGGATGAAAGGAAAGGGAGGATATTGTTATTCGGGAGAGACAGGGAAGGAACTGGAGAATGACTGCAAGATGAAGAAAGAGGATGCGGAAAAGCTGGCAGGGGAATTTCTGCAGAAGGCAGGGTTTACTGACCTGGTACAGGAGGAGGAAAGTGTCCTGATGTGGAATGTGTGGAATGATCCCAACGCGGCCAGGGGAGATCCGGATGAGAGTTTTGCAGATGGCTGGGTATTTCATTATGCACCGGGAGTCGATGGGGTTTCTTTTCCCAGCTTTGGCATCGAGGCAGACTATCAGACAGAGGCTGGGGATGTTACTTATAAGGGCTATCCGTTGAATTGCAGAATACAGGTCAGCGTCACAGATAAAGGCGTTATTCATGCGATCTGGTTCAATCCTGTTGAGGTCTTGTCCGTCACACCAGACGTGAAACTGCTTCCTGTTGAAAATATTAAGAATATCATCAAAGAAGATATAGGTGTATTGGTCGATTATCTTTCTGAGAATGGTTTTTTTGCCGGAATGAATGAGCCTGTTATAAATTTTAACCGTATGGATCTGATTTATTACCGGATTTCTGATCCAAAGGATAAAGAACGGTTTACTTATGTGCCGGCATGGAAACTGCGGCGTAATACGAATGACAGGATTCCCTTTTCCTTTGTCGTCAACGCTATGGATGGAAGTGTGTTAGAGGATTGGGATTCTGAGTGGCAGATCGTGTCCTAGTACAATGGCAACAGACAGTACAAGATCCGCTGTCCTGGCTAGGGTATAAAAAGTAACCATACCCTGGCCGGATAATAACATTATTTAAAATTCAGACTTTTCATGGCACACAATTTGGTGTATAATGGTAATAATAAATTGAATCCAAACCGAAAGGGGAGAAATGCATTGAAGAAAGTATTATTTGTTGCTTCGGAATGTGTGCCATTTATCAAGACGGGTGGACTGGCCGATGTTGCGGGGTCTTTACCAAAATATTTCAATAAGAAAGAATTTGATGTACGGGTCATGCTGCCGAAATATATGGCAATTCCACAGGAGTACAAAGATCAGATGGAGTATGTGACTCATTTCTATCTGGAGCTGGCATGGAGACAGCAGTATGTAGGGATTTTTAAACTGGATTATAATGGGGTTACCTTTTATTTTCTAGATAATGAGTTTTATTTTAATGGAGACAAACCATATGGCGAGATCTATCAGGATATTGAGAAATTTGCTTTCTTTGACAAGGCAGCTCTCTCTACGCTTCCCTTGATTGATTTCCGCCCGGACATCATCCATTGCCATGACTGGCAGACGGGGCTTCTGCCGGTGTATCTGCAGGACTCTTTTCAGCAGGGAGAGTTTTACCGTGGCATCAAGACTATTATGACCATACACAATCTGAAGTTTCAGGGTGTATGGGACAAGAAGACAGTGATGGATACGGCAGGGCTGGATGCATACTATTTCACGCCGGACAAACTGGAGGCATATGGGGATGCCAATTACCTGAAAGGCGGTCTTGTCTATGCAGATCAGATCACCACAGTAAGTGACACTTATGCACAGGAGATCAAGACGCCATTTTATGGGGAGAAGCTGGATGGCCTTATCAATGCCAGGGCGAACTGTCTCACAGGTATTGTCAATGGCCTGGATTATGATGAATACGATCCGTCGAAAGATCCGCTGATTGATACGAATTATGATGCCCGGACATTCCGCAAGGAGAAGATCAAGAATAAGAGGGCACTGCAGAAGGAACTGGGACTTGCCCAGGATGACAGGAAGTTCATGATCGGTATCGTGTCCCGCCTGACAGACCAGAAAGGATTTGACCTGATCGATTATGTCATTGAGGAGATCTGCGCAGAGGATACTCAGCTTGTGGTGCTGGGAACCGGTGATGAGAAGTACGAACATCTTTTCCGTCATTTTGCATGGAAGTATCCGGACCGTGTATCGGCAAATATTTTTTATTCCAATGAGCGCTCACATAAGATCTATGCTTCCTGTGATGCATTTCTTATGCCGTCCCTCTTTGAGCCATGCGGTCTGAGCCAGCTTATGAGCCTGCGCTACGGCACTGTGCCTATTGTGCGTGAAACGGGAGGATTAAGGGATACGGTTGAACCATATAATGAGTATGAAAATACAGGAACCGGATTTTCCTTTGCCAATTACAATGCCCATGAAATGTTGGATACGATCCGTTATGCCAAGAGGGTGTATTTTGATAATAAAAGAGAGTGGAATAAGATCATTGACCGCGGCATGGCAATGGATTTCTCTTGGAATAATTCGGCAAGGAAATATGAGGATCTGTATAACCGGATGTAAGTCTAACTGCGCAGGTGGATATTTTTTCAAAAAATATCCAGAAGTGCTTGAATTTTTTGGAAAAATTGGGTATTATAAAGGAAAGCAAGTTTGTGTAAAATTTAACAAACTTAACTTTAACTAAATTTTTAGGAGGAAATATCATGTCAGTAAAAGTAGCGATTAATGGTTTTGGACGTATTGGACGTCTTGCATTCAGACAGATGTTTGGTGCAGAAGGTTATGAGGTAGTAGCGATAAACGATCTGACAAGCCCTAAGATGCTTGCTCATCTTCTAAAGTATGACTCTTCCCAGGGTAAATATGAGAAAGCAGATTCCGTATCTGCAAGCGATGATTCAATCACAGTAGATGGAAAAGAGATTAAGATCTATGCTTTCCCAGATGCAAATAACTGCCCATGGGGTGATCTTGGTGTAGATGTAGTTCTGGAGTGTTCTGGTTTCTACACCTCCAAGGATAAAGCGCAGGCACATATCAATGCAGGTGCGAGAAAAGTTGTTATCTCCGCTCCGGCAGGAAATGATCTTCCTACTATCGTATACAACACCAACCATGAGACACTGAAAGCAGAAGATACCATTATTTCAGCAGCTTCCTGTACAACAAACTGCCTGGCTCCTATGGCAGATGCCCTGAACAAATATGCAGAAGTACAGTCTGGTATCATGGTTACCATCCATGCTTACACTGGTGATCAGATGACTCTGGATGGACCACAGAGAAAAGGTGATCTGAGAAGATCCCGTGCTGCCGCAGTAAACATCGTTCCGAACAGCACGGGTGCTGCAAAAGCGATTGGTCTTGTTATTCCGGAATTGAATGGCAAACTTATCGGTTCTGCACAGCGTGTACCTACTCCTACAGGCTCTACCACGATTCTGACTGCAGTTGTTAAGAAGAGTGATGTAACTGTTGAGGGAATCAACGCAGCTATGAAGGCAGCAGCAAATGAATCCTTCGGATACAATGAAGATGAGATCGTATCTTCTGATATTGTAGGAATGAGATATGGTTCTCTGTTCGATGCAACACAGACTATGGTATCCAAGGTATCTGATGATCTGTATGAAGTTCAGGTTGTATCCTGGTACGACAACGAGAATTCCTATACAAGCCAGATGGTTCGTACGATCAAGTACTTCAGCGAGCTGGCATAAGTTTACAGGACAAGATATTGCAATGATCCTAAAAGGGGTCCGGTCAGTAGGACCGGACCCTTATCTTATGATTAAGAAAATGGAGGTTTTGAAATGTTAAACAAAAAATCAGTTGATGATATCAATGTAAAAGGACAGCGGGTTCTGGTACGCTGTGACTTTAATGTACCACTGCAGGATGGCAAGATCACAGACGAGAACCGTCTTGTGGCAGCGCTTCCTACGATAAAGAAACTTATCGCAGACGGTGGCAAGGTGATTCTCTGTTCCCATCTTGGCAAGCCGAAAGGAGAGCCGAAACCAGAGCTTTCCCTGGCTCCGGTGGCAACTCGCCTGTCAGAGCTTCTTGGACAGGATGTGAAGTTTGCAGCAGATGCTAATGTAGTTGGTGAGAATGCAAAGGCTGCTGTAGAGGCAATGCAGGATGGAGAAGTTGTTCTCCTTGAGAATACCCGTTACCGTAAAGAAGAGACAAAGAATGAAGAAGCTTTTTCCAAGGACCTAGCTTCTCTGGCAGATGTTTTTGTCAATGATGCATTTGGTACTGCCCACAGGGCACACTGCTCGAATGTTGGTGTGACTCAGTATGTAGATACGGCTGTGGTAGGCTATCTGATGCAGAAGGAGATAGATTTCCTTGGAAACGCAGTCAACAATCCGGAAAGACCATTTGTTGCCATTCTCGGCGGGGCGAAAGTTTCTTCTAAGATCTCTGTCATCAATAATCTTCTTGATAAGGTTGATACTTTAATCATCGGCGGCGGTATGGCATATACCTTTATGGCAGCACATGGAGAGGAAGTGGGAAATTCCCTTCTTGAGGAAGATTACAAGCAGTATGCCCTTGATATGGAGAAGAAAGCGGAGGAGAAGGGTGTGAAGCTGCTGATCCCGATTGATACTGTTGTAGCAGATGATTTTTCAAATGATGCGAATTTTAAGACAGTAGGACGTGGTGAGATTCCGGCAGATATGGAAGGGCTGGATATCGGACCGGAATCTTCGAAGTTATTTGCAGATGCCATCAAGGGTGCAAAAACAGTTGTCTGGAATGGGCCAATGGGATGCTTTGAGATGCCGAATTTCGCAAAGGGAACCATTGAAGTGGCAAAGGCAATGGCAGAGTTGAACGGTGCTACTACCATTATTGGCGGTGGTGATAGTGCGGCAGCAGTAAACCAGCTTGGATTTGGAGATAAGATGACTCATATCTCAACAGGCGGTGGCGCTTCTCTGGAGTTCCTGGAAGGAAAGGACCTCCCAGGCGTAGTCGCAGCCAACGATAAATAGAAAGAATCAGGGTGAAGGGCTGCGACTACGCCTTAGTGGTCCGCAGCCAACGATAAATAATTAGGGGGATTTGTAATGTCAAGAAGAAGAATTATAGCAGGCAACTGGAAGATGAATAAGACACCCAGTGAAGCAAAAGTTCTGATCGATGAGCTGCTTCCGCTTGTAAAAAATAATGATGTGGATGTAGTGTTCTGCGTACCGGCCATTGATATCGTTCCTGCGGTAGAGGCTGTGAAGGGAAGTAATGTAAATATTGGCGCAGAAAACCTTTATTTTGAAGAGAGCGGTGCCTATACCGGAGAGATCTCTCCCAATATGCTGGTGGATGCTGGAGCAAAATATGTGATCATCGGACATTCTGAGAGAAGAGAGTATTTTGCTGAGACAGATGAGACTGTGAATAAGAAGGTGTTGAAAGCTTTTGAACATGATCTTACCCCGATCATTTGCTGCGGTGAGACATTGACACAGAGGAAACAAGGCATCTATGTGGACTGGATCCGTATGCAGATCAAGATCGCATTCCAGAATGTAACAGCAGATCAGGCGAAGAAGGCAGTGATCGCATATGAACCGATCTGGGCGATCGGCACAGGTGAGACAGCTACCGCAGACCAGGCACAGGAGGTCTGTGCGGCAATCCGTCAGGTGATCGGAGAAGTTTATGATGCTGCGACAGCAGATGCGATCCGCATTCAGTATGGCGGGTCTATGAATGCCGGCAATGCGGCAGAACTTCTTGCAAAACCGGATATTGACGGGGGGCTTATTGGCGGGGCATCTCTGAAACCAGATTTTGGCAAGATCGTGAATGCCTGATCATACCTTAATGGCGTTAATTTGAACCCGTTGAGCTAAGATAAATGTGGGAATTGAACAGTGAGTGTGAAGAAAAAGATATCAGGGGAAGCAGGTTCCTTTGATATCTTTTTTCTAAAGAAAAGTAAAAATGTAAATGTAAACTGCCCGTCTGGGATTAAATTTGGGTTGACACCAGACAAGCTATCTTTTATAATTTTATTATAATTTTCGTGTGTTACATGATGGAATGAATCAAAGGAGGAAGGGATTTTGAGTATTATTGGAGTAAAGACAGATAAATGTGTTGGGTGTAATGCATGTGTCAGGGTGTGTCCGGTGGCGGATGCCAATGTGGGCCGCTTTGATGAGGGGGATAAACTGCGGATCGAGATTGATGATGAGAAATGTATTAAGTGTGGTGCATGCATTAGGGCATGTACCCATGAAGCCAGATTTTTCCGGGATGATATCGATGCATTTCTTCAGGACCTGAAGAACGGCAAGGAAGTGGCGATGATCGCAGCGCCTGCTATTAAGATCGCTTTTGACGGAAACTGGCGTCATGCCCTGCAGTGGCTGCGCAACCAGGGGGTAAAGGCGATCTATGATGTCGGTTTGGGTGCTGATATCTGTACATGGGCGCATATCCGCTATATGCAGAAGAATCCTGGGGCAAAGGTGATCTCCCAGCCGTGTGCGGCTGTGGTGAATTATATAGAGAAGCATAAACATGATCTGCTTCCGCACCTCTCCCCGGTTCAGAGTCCGATGATGTGCATTGCCATATATATGAGGAAGGTATTGGGATTCAGGGGCAAGATAGCGGCTCTGTCCCCCTGTATTGCAAAGATTGATGAGTTCCATGATACTAAGGTGATCGACTATAATGTGACGATGGAACATCTGCAGGATTATTTTAAAGAGAGTGGAGTAGAACTTCCAAAGGTGAAGATCTACAGTGAGTTTGAGTTTGACGGTGAGCAGGGAATGGAGGGTGCGATCTATCCAAAACCAGGCGGTCTTATGAGCAATCTGCTGATCCATGCGCCAGAGATGGAAATCATCACTTCGGAGGGTACAGAGAAGCTGTACAAGGACCTGGATACATATAGTGAGCTGAAGAGAGAGAATATGCCGGATGTATTTGATGTGCTGAATTGTGAAAATGGCTGTAATGGCGGACCGGCGACTGGTGTCAACTATCATCTCTTCGCCATGAATGATATTATGTATGATGTGGAGAAACATGCCAGAAGGAGACGGAAGGAGAATACTACAAGGAAGGGTGTGGACAAACAGTTTGCCCAGTTTGACAAGGAGCTGCGGCTGGAAGATTTTCTGCGCAGTTATAAGAAGAAAAACGAGAATGTCATATCTATATCAGAAGCGGAGATTGAGAAAAGTTTTGAGGATCTTGGTAAATTTACAGAGCAGGAGAAACACTTTGACTGTCATGCCTGTGGGTACCGCTCCTGCCGCGAGATGGCGATTGCCCTGGCAAGGGGGATCAATGAGAAAGAAAACTGTTACCAGTATATGCTTGACTGCATCCGCAAGGAACGTCATAAAGTGAGTGACATTAATGAAAAAGTCCTCGATATGAATAAAAAACTGAAGGAGATTTTTGAAGAACTGACAGAGAAGATTGCAGTGGTAAAGGAACAGGCGGATGTGATCCGCGACTCTGGTGTGGAGAGCAGCAGTGAGATGGAGAATGTTATCACTCATATGAATGAACTGCAGGAACTGAACTCCAACATTATCGGTTCCATGGATCATATTAACAATAGTGTGGAAGAGTACAATGTCATGACCAGCAATGTGGAGAATATTGCGGAGGAGATCAATCTTCTTTCCCTGAATGCTTCTATTGAGGCAGCGAGAGCAGGAGAGGCAGGAAGAGGATTCGCAGTTGTTGCATCCAGCATACAGGCATTGTCAGAGAATTCCAAAACAGCAGTAAGCAGTGCGCAGGCAAGTGATGAGGGGATTCATAAAGCGATTGATGATGTGAATCGGGTGGTGGAGAACTTTAATGAGGCCACCAGTGAGATGCTGGCGACTGTGGCAGGAGCAGCGAAGAATGCCACTCAGGTGTCAGATAAAGGCCTTATGATAAAAGATTATATGACCAGCGTCACCCGCATGACAGAAGAAATGAGGCAGGTGCTGCAGGAGACAAATGAAATCCTGAGTTAGTTCAATGGTGCCGATTGAACTAAGAAACTGTAATGTGGCAGTAACTGGCAGGCATGTCGTTTCTTAACAATGCTTGACATTTATATCAATAAATGATAGAATCATGATAAATTTTGATATTAGTAGAATGATAAATTATGTGATGAGGGAATGGTATGAATAAGCAGCAGATATTGATTGTTGATGATGAGGAAGTAAACCGCGCTGTATTAGCGGAGATGTTCCGTGAGGAGTATGAGATCCTGGAAGCGGAAAATGGCAAGGAAGCGGTTGCGAAGATTCAGGGCAACACAGGTATTGTCTTGATTTTGTTGGATATTGTGATGCCTGTCATGGATGGTTTTAAGGTTCTTGACTATATGAAGGAGCAAGAGCTGATCGAAAAGATTCCTGTTATTCTGATCACAGGTGAGAGTGTCAGCAATAGTGAAGGAAAAGCATATGCTTATGGTGTGGCAGATGTTATGCATAAGCCATTTTATCCACGCATAGTTAAGAGAAGAAGTAATAATATTATTGAATTGTATCAGAATAAGCATAATATGGAGCTGCGTCTGAAGGAGCAGGAAAAGGCGATCCGGGCACAGGAAAAAGAGATCCGGAAGGCCAATGAGGATATGATCGAAGCGTTGAGTTCCGTGGTGGAATTCCGAAGCGCTGAGACAGGAGAGCATACCCGGAGGATTAAGTATTTTACAAGGATTATGCTAAAGTATCTTCAGCAGTATTTTCCGAAGTATGGTATCACGGATCATCAGGTTTCTGAGATTACGCGTGCCTCTGCCCTGCATGATATAGGGAAGATCGGTATTCCGGATTCGATCCTGCTGAAGCCGGGGCGGCTGACAGAGAGGGAATTTGAAGTGATGAAGACCCATACAACCATTGGCTGTGACATTCTCGAAAAATTCTACGAGAACCATGACACAGAGTTTTACCACTATTGTTATGAGATATGCAGGTATCATCATGAGCGGTGGGATGGGAATGGTTATCCGGACCATCTGGTAGGAGAAGAGATTCCTATCAGTGCACAGGTTGTTGCTATTGCCGATGTCTATGATGCACTGGTGAGTCCGAGAGTATATAAGAGTGTATATGCGAATAATATAGCATTTGATATGATAATGGCAGGTGAGTGCGGGCAGTTCTCACCAGATATGTTGGAATGTTTTGGGCTTGCTAAAGTGGATTTCTTTAATGTAGTGGAAGTTATAAAAATGTTTGAATTTGAATGATACATAAAATGCAAAGCAGGCAGCAAAAATTGATTTTTTTGTTGCCTTTTTTATTCTCTTTATGGGCAGAGCGGGCGATGCAGGCAGATTGGTTTCATCCGGACATGTCCACAGGGATTCAGACTGCAGGAGGGGATTGCTATGGAAGAGAACCTGAGTGTTATATTTCCGTTAGAAAATGCGCTGGAAATAGTGATTGGATTTGACCATGCCGGGGTGATTTCCTACGCAAATGCTGTCGCAAAAGAAAAACTAGGGGGAAAAGAAGAACTGAGGGGAAGGAAGATTGATGAAATCTTCCCTAATATGTTCAAAGCCTGTTCCAGTATTCCCGGTTCCCGGTTTCCGGCCGGTGAAGAAGTGCGGAGCCTTGTGGCGTACCGGACAAATAAGACTTGTTTTCCAGTAGAGGCAAAGGTAGTGACAGATAATCTGTCCGGATTATATTTATGCATGGCAAATGATATATTGGAGAGAGAGCATCTGGGAAGGGAGATTGAACAGGTAAGGGAAGAGGCACAGCAGGCAATGAAAGTGAAGTCAGAATTTGTTGCCAATGTGACACATGAACTTCGCACTCCGGTCAATGGCATTCTGGGAAATGTCAAAGAGCTGCTGGATGGGGAGATTGACAGCAGAGTGGAGAAATCGCTGAGGCTCATTGAACGATGCTGCGGTGATATGAATAAGATCATCAATAATATCCTGGATTTTTCCAAACTGGAGGCGGGGAAATTTACACTGGAACCTCGGAAATTTAATTTCCGTGATATGCTGGATTATGTTCGGAGCAACCATATCAATAAGATCACGGAGAAAGGACTTGGATTTTTTATGACGGTCTCTCCCCAGATTCCGGAGCATATTATAGGAGATGAACTGAGGATCGTCCAGATCCTGAACAACCTTCTGTCCAATGCCCAGAAGTTCACTTCGGTTGGAAAAATCACTGTGGAGGTGGTGAAGACAGCACAGGTGAAGGACAGGATGGAGTTGTTCTTTATCGTAAAGGATACAGGGATTGGGATTGACCAGGAGGATAAGGATAAATTGTTTCAGAGTTTTTCCCAGGTAGATGCCTCTATATCGCGAAAGTACGGAGGCACCGGACTGGGTCTGAATATATGCAAGCAGTTGGCTGAGTTGATGGGTGGCGCCATTGAAGTGGAGAGTGAGAAGAATAAGGGGAGTACTTTCTCATTTTCTATCTGGGTCGGTATCTGCGTGGATGAAAATTCCACAGGGGGGTGGGCTATGCCATCATTTGCTGTGGGAGAAGATACATATCCTATGGAGGACGAAGATGAGGAGGACAATATTAAGAAATATGGAACGCCGGAGAACCTGGAAAATCTGAAAAAGGTTCTGTCAAAGCTGATCCTCTGTGTAGAGATGGAAAACTGGGAAAAGGCAGAGATGTTCATGGAGACGGTCAGGCAGCTGACGATAGAGGCGCCCTCGGATGTGAAACGTGTCGTTCTTAGATTGAAGATGGCGATTCAGAAAGAAAATTATGATAAGATAACTGCAGAATATGCAGAATTAAATAAATTTCTGGAGAATGGGGGGTGATCATATGGCAGATACAGAAAAGACTGCGGCAGGCAGGAAGGTTCTTATTGTAGATGATCTGGAACCAAACCGGCTTATCTTGGAGGAGATCATTAAAAATATGGATTGCATCCCGATTCTGGCAGAGGGGGGGAAGCAGGCGCTGGAGCTGGTAAAGGAGCATACGCCACAGCTTGTCCTGACAGATATTTCCATGCCGGAAATGGATGGTTATGAGCTGTGCCGGAAGCTGAAGTCAAAGGAAAAGACGAGGGACATTCCCATTGTCTTTATATCTGCTTTTGATAATCCACAAGATATTGTGGAGGGATTCCGGCTGGGAGGTGCTGATTATATCACCAAGCCATTTATTGCAGAATTGGTGCAGGCCCGTGTCGGCGTACATCTGAGTTTGTATGAGTCGGGCCACAAACTGGCAGAGATGAATCGGCGGCTGCAGGTATCTGTCAGTGAACAGCTCAGGCAGATGGAGCAGGAAAAGAAAAATATTCTTTATGCACTGGCAAATATTGCAGCACAGAATGCAGGTTATGATGAGCATTATACAGAGCGTCTCAAACAGAACTGCCAGATCCTTGCACAGGGGATGCAGTTGTCGCCACTTTTTGAGGATAAGGTATCAGATTCTTTTATTGATGCCATTGCACTTGCGGCACCGCTCTGTGATATCGGTAATATGGGGATTCCGTCAGATATTCTGAAAAAGGGGACAGGACTGGCGCCGGAGGAATCTGCCATTATGCAGAAACACACTACCATTGGAGCGAAGCTTCTGAGTGACCTCTATGTGAATAATGACTATAATGATTTTATTAATACATCAATTGAAATTACCCATTACCATCATGAGAACTGGGATGGCAGCGGTTATCCATGTGGGTTGTCAGGGGATAAGATTCCCTTGGCAGCACAGATTGTCTCTGTTATGGAGGCATATTGCAGGCTGACGGAGCAAAATGACTGTGGCAGGGAAAAGGCCCTTGAGACTATGCGGAAGGAGGCAGGGCATAGGTTTAATGCGGATATTTTTGGGATATGTGAGAAAATATCGCGTCAATTTTGTTGAATGTTAAATGCTAAATGTTTTTTATTTAAAATTTACTATTTGACGGAGGGATAAGTTGTTATGACGGAGGAAGAATTTCAACAGATTTCAGCCTATATGAAACAGCACTATGGAATTGAACTGAAGGATAAAAAAGAAATTGTCAGGGGAAGAATGGAAAATTTTATCCAGAAGGGAGGCTGGAACAGTTTTAAGGATTTTATGAGGGCAGTCCTGAACAATCAGGCAGGGGCGCAGGAGAAGATGCTGGTAAACCTTCTGACAACTAACTATACTTTTTTTATGAGGGAATTTGAGCACCTGGAGTGTTTAAGGAATGTGATCCTGCCTTGGATTAAGAAGAAAGACAGAGGCAGCAAGGATATGAGGATCTGGTGCGGTGCGGCTTCTACAGGGGAAGAGCCATATATGCTCGCCATGGTGATTACGGATTTTCTTGGACTGGAGCGGACACAGTGGGATTACCGGGTTCTTGCCACAGATATTTCCACGAAGGCGCTTCAGCAGGCATTGGCAGGCGTTTATAAGGCGGAGGGATTAAAGAATGTTCCGGAAGAATGGAAGAAACACTTCTTTAAGGCGCTGGATGGGGGAAGGTACTACAGGGTAAAGGATGAGCTGAAACAGCAGGTGATCTACCGCAAGTTCAATCTGATGGACCCATTTCCTTTCAGGAAAAAAATGCATGCTGTATTTTTGCGTAATGTTATGATATACTTTGATAGAGAGACGAAACAGGAACTGGTCCGAAAGGTCTATGATTGCCTGGAACCTGGAGGGTATCTGGTGATCGGGCTGACGGAATCGCTGGAAGACCATGATACATTATTTGAGACAGTGCAGTCATCTGTGTTTAGGAAAAAGGAAAGGAAGGATTTGATGTATGGGGCCAATTAAAGTACTGGTTGTAGATGATTCTATTGTATTTCGGGAACTGCTGGTACAGAATCTGAGCAGGGACCCATCAATACAGATCGTGGCAACGGCAGGAGATGCCTTTGAGGCCAGGGATGCGATTCTTGCCCACCATCCAGATGTTATGACTTTGGATATTGAGCTTCCCAGAATGAATGGAATTGAGTTCTTGCGGAAACTGATGCCTCAATATCCATTACGTACCGTGGTGATCAGTTCCCTGAGTGATAAGGTGTTTGATGCGTTAAATGCGGGTGCTGTTGATTTTGTAGCCAAACCCGCGGTATCGAATCGGGCGCAGCTGGAGGAATTTGTCAGAAATGATCTTCTGGTGAAGGTGAAAATTGCCGCTGCCGCCCAGATTGGAAATTTACGAAGGGCAGGTATGGCGCAGGAACAGGCGCATCTGCCGGTAAAGAAAAACAATCTTATTGTGGCGATCGGGGCCTCAACCGGTGGTACAGAGGCGATTTTAAGTGTTGTGAAAGACTTTGGGACAGATATTCCGGGAATCGTGGCGGTGCAGCATATGCCGCCCGGATTCACCAAAATGTATGCAAAGAGGCTGAATGACAACTGCCGGATACAGGTTAAGGAGGCAGAGCCAGGTGACCGGGTAATGCCGGGACATATGCTGATTGCACCAGGTGGTGACCGGCATATGAAACTGGTGAAGGTCAGTGGGGAATACCGGGTGGACATCAAGCCCGGACCGAAGGTAAACGGCCATTGTCCTTCAGTAGATGTATTATTTGATTCTGTTGCAAAGGCAGCAGGTGCCGATGCAGTAGGAATTATATTAACCGGAATGGGAGGTGATGGTGCAAAGGGACTGCTGGCTATGAGAAAGGCCGGCGCCAGAACCGTAGGGCAGGACGAATCAACCTGTATCGTCTATGGAATGCCTAAGGTTGCTTATGATCTGGGAGCGGTGGAGCGTCAGGAAAAATTGTCTGATATCGCGGGCAGAACATACGCATTATTAAATAAAATGTAAAGGAGTGGTAAGCATGAAGATTCTATTGGCCGAAGACGATTTTGTTACAAGGAAGTTTATGGTAAATTTCCTGTCCAAGTATGGTGAATGCGATGTTACTGTGGATGGCATGGAAGCAGTGGATGCTTTTATGATGGCACTGGAAGACGGTGAGCCTTATGACCTGATCTGTCTTGATATTATGATGCCAGTAATGGATGGCTATCAGGCGCTGGTGGGAATCCGCAACCTGGAGAAAGAGAGGAATGTCCCTGAGGACCAGGCAGTGAAGGTGATCATGACCACCGCACTGAATGAGGAAAAGAATGTCAAGATGGCATTTGAGTTAGGATGTACCATATATTCCGGGAAACCGATAGACCAGGGCAGGTTTGAACAGGCATTGAAAAAATTAGATCTGATATAACGAAGGAAATTTAAAGAATATGCAGGAAAGGAGAAGAATATGGCTGAGGAATTTAACGTAGAAGGCATGCTGGATACGTATTTGTTTGAGAATGAGCAGCTTCTGGAGCAGTTACAGGATATCGTTCTTGATCAGAAGGATGCAGAGTGCTTTGATGAAGACAGCATAAATGAAATATTCCGAACGATGCATACCATTAAAGGATCTTCGGGTATCATGATGTTTGATAATATAACGGCTGTTTCGCATAAGCTTGAGGATGTCTTCTATTACCTGAGGGAATCACACCCTGATAATGTACCTCACCTTGAGCTGGTGGAGCATGTGTTGTCAGTGGCAGATTTTATCACAGGTGAGATGGATAAGATCCGCAATGGGGATGAGACGGATGGAGATGAATCTGGCATTCTGGCAGAACTTGATAAGTTTTTGAATATGATTCAGGGGAATGGTGGAGAAGAGAAAAAAGAGGCGAAACCGGTACCCAAAAATGTACATGAAGAGCCAAAGCAGTTTTATATTGCACCGGTTGCCACCAGCGCCAGCCGATTTTATAAGATTTACCTGACATTCTATCCGGATACGGAGATGTCAAATATCCATGCGTATAAGACTGTATATGCGCTGAAAGAAATAGCAGAGGACCTTCTGTACTCCCCTGAGGATATCATTACAGATGAATCCAGTGCAGAAGTGATCTTGGAAGATGGGTTCCGTATTCTGCTGCAGGCACAGTGCAGCGAGGATGAACTGCGTGAACTTATCAATGTTGGATATGCCATAGAGAAAGTGGATATTTTTGAATGTAAGGCAGAAGAATTCCTCCGAGGGTTTGATTTCGGCGGAGAAGAACTTCAGATTGATCTGGATTCCAGTGTGGAAGAGATTGAGAGTAAGGCTCAGGAGGCTCAGGAGGGGGAAGAAAAGAAAGAGGAAGAGAAACCAGCAAAACCCAAGATGGCTCCTGGTGACTATGTCATTAAATCTAAGGAACCTGGCAAACAGAAGAAGCTGGCAAGGGATAAGCCAAAGACAGAAAAGTCCTTTATCAGCGTTAATGTGAGCAAGATGGATCAGTTGATGGATCTTATCGGGGAACTTGTTATTTCTGAGTCTGTCGTTCTGCAGAATCCCGATCTGAAGGTGCCCGGACTGAATCTTGACAGTTTTTATAAGGCAGCTTCACAAATGTCCAAGATTTCCACAGATCTGCAGAATGTTATTATGTCCATGCGGATGGTTCCACTGACCAATACATTCCAGAAAATGAACCGTATTGTCTTTGATGTATCCAGAAAGCTGGGGAAGGACATTGAGTTTGAGATGATCGGTGAGACAACAGAGGTAGATAAGAATATCATCGAACATATCTCCGATCCATTGATGCATCTGGTGAGAAATGCTGTTGACCACGGGATTGAGACCAATGAAGAGAGGTTGGACAGCGGAAAACCGGATAAGGGCAAGGTGACACTGGCAGCCAGGATGGAAGCCGGGAAGGTGTGGATCAGTGTGATTGATAATGGAAAGGGCCTTGACCGGGAGAAGATTCTTGAGAAGGCAAGAAAACAGGGGCTTTTGGAGGACAATAAACCAGACAGTGCCTATAAGGATAAAGAGGTCTATCAATTCATCACCCTGCCGGGATTTTCTACCAATGAGCAGATCACGGAATATTCAGGCAGAGGGGTAGGCATGGATGTGGTAGTTCAGAATATCCAGTCCATCGGCGGTACACTCGATATTGAGAGCTCTCCGGGGCTGGGCAGTGTCATGAACCTGAAAATTCCACTGACCCTGGCTATCATAGATGGCATCGTTATGGAGACAGGAGGTTCCTCCTTTGTACTGGAGACTGGCGTGATCAAGGAATTTGTCCGCGTGAGGGAAGATATGATGATCCATGAACCGAATGGGGATGAATATATCATGATCCGGGGAGAATGTTTCCCTGTCATCCGGCTGGGCCAGTGGTATGGAATGACTTCCTACAAGGAGGCAGTGGAAGATGGCATGATGCTGATCATAGAGGTAGAAGACCAGAAAGTCTGCCTGTTTGTTGATAAGCTTATTGGAGAACAGGAAATCGTAGTAAAGACAATTCCTCCTTATATCAAGAAAGTGAAAGGGTTATCCGGCTGTACACAGCTTGGCGATGGCAGTATTGCACTTATATTGGACCCAGGAGGGTTAATAGAGTAAATTTTATAGAAAGGGATGGTGCTCCATTATGGAAGAAACAAGCGAATTGAAGGGACTGGTAATTGATTCAGGTACTTCTTCAAATGAACCGGATACCCAGAGAGGCAAGTATATGACCTTTAAGTCCGGGAATGAATATTTTGGCCTGAAGATTCAGTATGTGAACGAGATTATCCAGTTTCAGGCAATCACAGCAATTCCGGAGACGGATGATTACATCAAAGGCCTGATCAATCTGAGAGGAAAGGTTATTCCGGTTATTGATGTAAGACTGCGGTTTAAGCAGGAGCCATTTGAGTATAATGACCGGACCTGTATCATAGTGATCAATGTGAAATCCACAGTGGTTGGCCTGATTGTAGAACAGATCGCAGATGTAGTCGAGATCAAGGAGGAAAATATACTTCCTCCGCCTGCTATCGGACGTGTGGATAAGCAGCATCACAAGTATGTGTATGGGATCGGCAAAGTTGGGGATTCTGTAAAACTGCTTTTGGATCCTGATAAACTGCTGAATGATGATGATCTGAATCTTGCTGAGCAGGCAGAAAATATGAATATTGAAGAAGGAGAGGTATAAATGATGAAAAACATGAAGATGAAAACAAAAATGATTATAGGTTTTGTCGTTCCAACTTTATTTATTATTGTAAATGTAGTGCTTGCGGTCTCTTCAGTCAATAATATCCGGGGCAGATTTGCTGATGAACGGCAGGAACTGCTTACAACAATACAGGCAACACTGGATGAGATGGATGCGGACAGCAGTAAAGCGGAAAAACTGATCGATGCTGTTACTACCATGCAGGAGGAGAGCAAGGAGAATATCGGAAAGTTGGCTAATAACTCTAATCTTTTCAGTTTTGCGTTGGTAGCATTCTCTGTTATCATTACAGTTATCCTGTCAACAAGCCTGATCAAGGCCATCACTAAGTCTGTAAGACAGTTGTCCCGGGCAGCAAAGGATATAGCCGCAGGGCGTGTAGATGTCCATATGGAAAAGTATAATAATGATGAGTTTGGTGAATTGGTAGACGAATACACACGTGTAATTGAAAACATGAAGTATCAGGCAGATATTGCAAAAGAAGTGGCAAATGGCAATCTGACAGTCCAGGTTGATGTGAAGTCGAGTGAAGATGTGCTGACAAATGCATTGAAGAAATTGGTAAATGATAACCTCAATGCATTGTCCAATATCAGTGAAGCGGGCACCCAGGTAACTCTCAGCTCTTCCCAGGTGGCAAGCGCCAGCCAGGCACTTGCTCAGGGTTCTACTGAGCAGGCAAGTGCGATTGAACAGATCACAGCATCCATTGATGAAATCGCAGATAAGACAAAACAGAATGCAGAACAGGCAAACTCAGCTGCCAGCCTGGTTATTCAGGCAATTGATGAGGTGAAACAGGGTAATAAGCAGATGCGTGAGATGGTGGCAGCAATGCAGGATATCAATAAGGCATCCGAGAGTATTTCTAAGATTATTAAGACCATTGATGATATTGCATTCCAGACGAATATCCTTGCCCTGAATGCAGCCGTAGAGGCAGCAAGGGCAGGTGAAGCAGGAAAAGGTTTCGCTGTCGTAGCTGAAGAGGTGAGAAGCCTGGCTGCCAAGAGTGGAGAAGCTGCTTCTGAGACCGCTGAACTTATCGAGGATTCCATTACTAAGGTAAGTGCCGGTTCACAGATCGCAGATGATACAGCAAAAGCGCTGGATGCTATCACAAATGTAGTACAGGAGAGTGAAGTAATCATTAATGGCATTGCGGAGTCTTCCAATTACCAGGCAACTGCAGTAGCTCAGATCGAGCAGGCGATCACACAGGTTTCCCAGGTAGTGCAGAACAATTCTGCTACCAGTGAAGAGTGTGCATCAGCCAGTGAAGAGCTGTCTAACCAGGCTTCCAAGATGCGAGAACTGCTTTCCATCTATAACCTGGGTTCAGGCAGTGCAGGCGGGTTCTCTGGTTCTTCCATGTCATCTTCTTCCATGTCAAATATGAATGAACAGGTAATCTCCCTTGGAGATGATTTTGGCAAATATTAATACAGTCAAGTAGTGGGAGGCACAGGATCCTGTTCCTGTGCCTTTCTTCATAAGAAAGAAAAAGGAGGTATATATTTATGGGATTATTTGAAGACCTGAAAGAGTTAGGGGTAAATGTTGATGAAGGCCTGGAACGGCTGGGAGGGAATCAGGCGCTTTATGAAAGGCTGCTCGGTTCATTTTTAAAAACCATGGATACACACCATGTAGAACCGGATTTTGATACCGGTGATCTGACGGAAGCGATTGAAAAGACCCATGCCATCAAAGGAACATCCGGAAATCTTTCCATCACTCCTGTATATGAGGCATATACGGAGATTGTGGCGCTCCTTCGTGCAGATCAGCCGGAGCAGGCAAAAGAGGTTCTGGAAAAGATCCTGCCAGTACAGGAAAAGATCATTGAATGTATAAAAAGCTATTCTGAGTAGTGAAGGATGTCAGGCAGACAAGGAGTAAAGTGTTATGAAATCAATACATAAGACAGTACTGATCGTGGATGATTCGGATTCCGACAGAGGTGTTTTGAAGAATATCCTGCGCAATGACTTTAATGTATTAGAGGCACAAAGTGGTTTTGCAGCCCTTAATACAATTTCGGAGAAAAAAAAGGAACTGGATGCGATTTTTCTTGATATTTCCATGCCTGTTCTTGATGGTTTTGCCATTCTTGAAAGTATGAAGGAGAAAAAAATAACCAATATCTGTATTTTTATGATCACTTCAGAGGCGACAAAGGAAAACGTCGAGAAGGCAGCCGGTTTTCATATCGCCGGATTTATAAAGAAACCATATGATGCAGATGACATTATAGAAAGAGTAAAACAAGTTCTTGGTGATTTTGAGTAAAGTGTGTTGGTGAAAGGAATACATAAAATGAACAGGAAACTGAGAAAATATTTTGTGGGTAGTATTATTATTGCAGTGACAGTAAGTCTGGTTGTTTTTGTGCTGTTGGCTACGTTGATGTCAGGGCAGACGCTCCGGTCAATCTCAGATATCAGTGATGTGTATATGTTGGAGATGAATCAGCAGCTCCAGCAGAAATTTAATTCCATCACCAGCCTGCGCCTGTATCAGGTGGATGGGATCATCCGGCAAATTCCACCAGCAACTTCTGTTTATGGAAAGGATATGCTGGAGGAACTGGATACAAGCGCTGATGTGAGAAATTTTACCTATCTGGGTCTTTTTTCTGATTCTGGAGAAGAGGAAAGAATCCGGGGCGAAGAACTCGTGGTTTCTAATTATGATAGCCTTTTATCCCAGTTGAGGGAAGATGAGGGCATGGGGATTGCCATGGCGACGAATGCGGCAGGGGATAAATTCTTGATGCTTGCTGTCGCTGCAGATTATCCACTGAAGAATGGGAGCAAGAGTACCGCATTAGTGGCAGGAGTTCCTATGGATTACCTGAATGGTGCCCTGTATCTGGATGAAGATAAGGCAAATATGTATTCCCATGTCATTGATAGCGAAGGTAATTTTGTGATCCGCAATGGGGATGCCTTCCGGGAAAATTATTTTCAGCGGGTAACGGAGACTGTACAGGGGACGGGGGGAAAAGGCCCAAAAGAGATCGCAGAAGAACTGAAGGCTGCCATTGCTGCCAGGGAATCTTATTCTGCAGATGTGGTGGTGGATGGAGAGGAGAGACGGTTATTCTGTTCCCCGGCTTCTGACAAAGTAGACTGGTACTGGGTCTCTATTATGACGAACAGGGAACTGGATGTACCTGTCATTCGTCTTGATAATATCCGTCTTGTAATCATAATTTCATCCATGGCAGTGATCCTTATTATGATGATGGTCATATTTATTGTGTACTACCGGTTGTCACGGAAACAGGTGAAGGAGCTGGCGAAATCAAAGAAAGAGGCAGTAGACGCCAATATGGCAAAAAGTGAGTTTCTCTCCAGTATGAGCCATGATATCCGCACTCCGATGAATGCTATCATCGGTATGACGGAGATCGCATTGAGGGATACCCATGATTATGTCAGGGTGGAGGATTGCCTGCATAAGGTGAAATTATCCAGTAAGCAGCTTTTGGGACTCATCAATGATGTATTAGATATGTCCAAGATCGAGAGTGGAAAGATGACACTCAGTGAGAATATTATGTCCCTGCGGGAGGTCATGGATGATATTGTCAATATCGCGAGACCACAGATCAACGAGAGGAATCAGTTTTTTGATATCTTTATCCAGGATATTGAATCAGAGAGAATTTACTGTGATGAGGTGCGTCTGAATCAGGTGCTGCTGAACCTGTTATCCAATGCGCTTAAGTTTACGCCGGAAGGCGGACGCATTGATGTACATCTGTATCAGGAAAAGTCGCCAAAGGGAGATGAGTATGTACGCAATCATTTCCTTGTGAAAGATACCGGGATTGGAATGTCTGAGGAATTTCAGAAGAAGATCTTTGATTCGTTTGTCCGTGAGGATACAGAACAGGTGCGGCATATCGTAGGTACCGGGCTTGGAACTTCTATTACAAAGAGCATTGTCACTCTGATGGGTGGTACTATCGATGTTCAGAGTGAACAGGGAAAGGGGAGCTGTTTCCATATTACTCTTGATATGAAGCGGGCGGATCAGGAAGAAGAAATGAAACTTCCAGAATGGAAGATACTGGTAGTGGATGACAATGAGCTGCTTTGTACCAGTGCCGTATCTAACCTGAAAGACCTTGGCATGCAGGCAGAATGGACACTGGATGGCAGGCAGGCGGTGCAGATGATCGAAGAGCATCACAACAGGAATGACGATTATCATTTTGTGCTCATTGACTGGAAGATGCCTGATATGGATGGGATACAGACTACGAGGGAGATTCGCAATAAGGTAGGCAGTGAAGTCCCTATCTTCCTGATATCTGCTTATGATTGGGGGGGTATTGAAGAACAGATCCAGGAATCCATGTTTGAAGGATTTATATCTAAGCCATTGTTTAAGTCAACCCTTTATTCCCATCTGAAACGCTATGTGGAAGGAGCCGAAGATGAGCCGGTAAAGGCACAGGAAGAGATTGATTTTCATGGCAGGCATATTCTTCTGGCTGAAGATATTGATATCAACTGGGAGATCGCCAATGAGATCCTTTCCTCTGTGGGACTGGTTCTGGACCGTGCTGAGAACGGAAGGATATGTGTTGAGATGTTTGAGGCATCGGAACCGGGTTATTACGAGGCAATACTGATGGATGTCAGGATGCCGGAGATGAATGGATATGATGCCACCAGGGCGATCCGGGCGCTGGACCGTCCAGATCATGAACTGCCCATTATCGCCATGACTGCAGATGCTTTCTCAGATGATGCAAAACAATGTTTCGAGAGTGGTATGGATGCCCATCTGACAAAACCGCTTGACATTAAGGAGTGTATGAGGACGCTGGAGAAATTTTTAGGGGAGTAAACGGCGGCAATGGCATGTTACTTTTCATGCTCCAGCTTAGGCGGCGTAATGCTTTTGCAACTGAAAGAAACAAAATATTTTTCGTTAGGTGTGATATATCGGACAAAAGACAGTACAAGACCGTTGAGCTACCCCACAATAATTTAATGACCGTCTGGGGAGTGAAAAATAACCCATACAGATGTAGAAATTTTGAAAATAAAGTTGACAGGGGGCACTAACTGTGCTAAAATGTAATTCGTGCATGACACAAGACAAAATATGATATTGTGCGCGAGTGGCTCAGTTGGTAGAGCACAACCTTGCCAAGGTTGGGGCCGCGGGTTCGAGTCCCGTCTCGCGCTTACGGATAAGAACCCTGTTTTACAGGGTTCTTATTTAATCATATAAGAAAGTTTGTTTTTCGCGAGAGCAAGAATCAGACTTGCTGATTCTTGGAGCGTCGCGGTTTTCAGCCGACGCTTTATCATCTAATAAAAAGAACCGTTTTGTGCGGAGCAAGAATCAGCTTTGCTGATTCTTGGAGCGTCGCGGTTTTCAGCCGACGCTTATCTATAGAAAAATCGGATAGGAGAATGGAGGCAACTATGGAGCTTACAAGTATACGAAGCCTGTTTCGTGAAAAGGACAAATATATTGGCCAGACAGTCACAGTTGGCGGCTGGCTGCGGAGTGTGAGGGATTCAAAGACATTTGGATTTCTGGTAGTAAATGATGGAACTTTTTTTGAACCGCTGCAGGTTGTATATGCGGACAAACTGGAGAATTTCTCCCATATCTCCAGGCTGAATGTGGGGGCGGCTGTTATTGTTACCGGTAAACTGGTAGCGACACCAAATGCAAAGCAGCCTTTTGAAGTTCAGGCGGGCGAGGTAGTGATTGAGGGGGAATCTGCACCAGAGTACCCGTTACAGAAGAAACGCCATTCTTTTGAATATCTCAGGACAATTTCACATCTTAGGCCGAGAACGAATACATTTCAGGCAGTGTTCCGTGTGCGTTCCCTGATCGCTTATGCTATTCATAAGTTTTTTCAGGAAAGGGATTTTGTATATGTGCATACACCACTGATCACAGGCAGTGACTGTGAGGGAGCAGGAGAAATGTTCCGTGTTACGACTCTGGATATGGAGAATCCACCGAAGACAGAAGATGGGGCGGTGGATTTCAGTAAGGACTTTTTCAACAAAGAGACGAATCTGACTGTGAGCGGGCAGTTAAATGGTGAGACATATGCCATGGCGTTCAAAAATATCTATACCTTTGGTCCTACATTCCGGGCTGAGAATTCCAACACAACACGGCATGCGGCAGAGTTTTGGATGATCGAGCCGGAGATTGCATTTGCAGATCTGGCAGATGATATGATGCTGGCAGAGGGTATGCTCAAATATGTGATCTCTTATGTGTTGGAAAATGCGCCGGAAGAGATGGAATTTTTTAATAAATTTGTGGACAAGGGGCTTATTGCCCGCCTGCAGCACGTTGTTAATTCTGATTTTGCCCATGTGACTTATACGGAAGCCATTGAACTGCTGGAAAAACATAATGATAAATTTGAATATAAGGTATCCTGGGGAGCAGACCTTCAGACAGAACATGAGAGATACCTGACAGAGGAGATATTTAAACGTCCGGTATTTGTGACAGATTACCCGAAAGAAATCAAAGCGTTCTACATGAAGATGAATGAGGATGGTAAGACAGTAGCGGCTATGGACTGCCTTGTTCCGGGCATCGGCGAGATCATTGGCGGAAGCCAGAGGGAAGATGATTATGACAAGCTGGTGAAGCGGATGGAAGAGTGCGGATTGTCAAAAGAGGATTATGATTTTTATCTTGACCTGCGCAAGTATGGGACAGCAAGGCACGCTGGTTTCGGGCTTGGTTTTGAGCGCTGTGTCATGTATCTGACAGGGATGCAGAATATACGGGATGTCATTCCGTTCCCAAGAACGGTTAATAATTGTGAACTGTAACAAATAAATGTAAAATATATGAGGAGGTAGTTTATGAGTCTAGTAATACCAGAAAATTATGTGTCTGCACTGGATATCCGTGAGACCGAGGTGGCGATAAAGGATGTAAAAGATTTTTTTGAGAAAGCGCTGGCTGCGAACCTGAACTTGACACGTGTTTCGGCGCCGCTTTTCGTTGCGCCGGAATCAGGACTGAATGATAACCTGAATGGAGTAGAGAGACCTGTCAGTTTTGAGATTCGGGAACAGGAAAACCGTCAGGTGGAGATCGTCCATTCCCTGGCAAAATGGAAACGCCATGCACTGGCACGTTATGGATTTGGGCATGGTAAGGGATTATACACAGATATGAATGCCATCCGCCGTGATGAGGATACAGATAATGTCCACTCCATCTTTGTGGATCAGTGGGATTGGGAATGCATTATAGATAAATCGGAGAGGAATGTGGAGACGCTGAAAAAGTTTGTAGAGCAGGTATACTGTTCACTAGAGGAGACAGAGGATTACATGGCAGCGCATTATTCCTATATTCGAAAATCCCTTCCAACTAAGATCACATATGTTACTACACAGGAACTGGAGGATCGTTATCCAGATAAAACACCGAGAGAGAGGGAATATCTGGCGGTGAAGGAAAGTGGCGCTATATTCCTGATGCAGATTGGAGATAAGCTGGCTTCTGGTGAGCCCCACGACGGCCGTGCCCCGGATTATGATGATTGGTCACTGAATGGCGATATTATTGTGTATTACGAGCCGTTGGATATTGCATTGGAATTATCTTCCATGGGAATCCGTGTTGATGAGAAGGTATTAAAGGAGCAATTGGAAAAGGCAGGGTGTACTGACCGGGAAAATCTTCCCTTCCAGAAGGAAATCCTGGAAGGAAAACTGCCATATACCATCGGGGGCGGTATCGGACAGTCCCGGATCTGTATGTTTTTCCTGAAAAAAGCACATATTGGTGAGGTACAGTCTTCCCTGTGGCCGGAGGAAGTAATGAAAGAGAGTGAGGAGCGGGGGCTTCAGCTCTTATAAAAGAGACAGGAGACAGACTATGGATAATTTTACATTTTATGCGCCGACCTACTTTGATTTTGGGAAAGGCTCAGAATTTCATACTGCTGACCTGATCCGCCGTTTTGGCGGCACAAAGGTGCTGCTGCATTATGGGGGCGGCTCCATCAAAAAAAGCGGATTGTATGACAAACTGACAGCGTGCCTTGACCAGGCAGGGATCCCTTATGTCACCCTGGGCGGCGTCAGGCCGAATCCCCGGAGCGGGCTTGTCTATGAGGGGATCGAGCTGTGCCGTCAGGAACAGGTAGACTTTATCCTGGCAGTGGGTGGTGGAAGTACGATAGACTCTTCCAAAGCAATTGCTGCCGGGGTGGTTTATGATGGGGATTTTATGGATTTCTACCAGGGTAAGGGGACGATAGAAAGAGCACTTCCCATCGGAACAGTCCTGACGATTGCTGCGGCGGGAAGTGAAGGTTCTCCCAATACAGTTATCACAGATGAGAGGACACAGGTTAAAAAGGGTACCAAAAGTGACCTGCTGCGCCCGAAGTTTTCTATTCTGAATCCGGAATTCACCTGTACCCTGCCTCCTTACCAGACGGCGGCAGGAGCTACCGATATCATGATCCATGTCTGTGAAAGGTATTTTTCCAACACAGAGGAGGTAGAGATCACAGACCGTCTGTGTGAAGCCGTGCTGAAGACCGTGATCTATGAGACGCCAAGAGTGATGGAAGATCCGGGTAATTATGAGGCAAGGGCAAATATCATGTGGGCAGGTATGCTGGCTCACAATAATATATGTGGAGTGGGCCGGGTTCAGGATTGGGCAAGCCACCACATCGAACATGAACTGTCAGCAATGTATGATGTGACACATGGTGCCGGCCTTGCTGTCATGGCACCGCTCTGGATGAGGTACGTACTGAAGATCAATCCGCATAAGCTGGTGATGTTTGCCACAAGAGTGTGGGATATTCCTTTGGATGAGGAAAACCCGGTGAAGACAGCGCTTCAGGGCATTGAAAAGTTTGAAGCTTTTCTGAGGCAGATCGGTATGCCATCTTCCTTTGAAGAGATCGGTGCAAGAGAGGAAGATATCGGACAGATGACAGACAAGCTTTTTGGATCAAGAGAGACAGAAGGAAATTATGTCAGACTAAAGAGGGATGATGTAATTAGAATATATGAAAGTGCCGTAAAAGGCTGGTAGAGTGGAGGAAGGCTGTGGATCAGAGGGAATTTTTGCGCCAGATGGAAGAATTGGTGGAATTTGGGAAAGCGAGAGAGAATGCGCTGACAAAGGAAGAGATCGCAGACTACTGCAGTGACCTGGGTATACCAGGGAAACATATGGAACTTGTCTATGCCTATCTGACAGAACATCAAATCCAAGTGCCGGGATATAAAAGCAGTTCCCATGATGCCGTGGAGCCAGGAGAAGAGCCGGAGGCAGTACAGAGGATTCCAAATACCTCCGGATCTACAGAAAGGAACTAAAGGGCCTTCCAGCGCATACGCCAGAGGAGGTCAGAGAACTTTTTGCCAGGCTGCGCCGTGGGGAAGAATCCATTGTGCCGGATGTTATTGAGGCGCATCTGGCGCGTGTAATAACCCTGGCAGGCAGATACCGCGGACGGGGAGTACCCCTTGAGGACCTGATCCAGGAGGGAAACCTGGAACTGGTCACATGTGTCAATATGCTTTTGGGAAATACTGAGGTTGTGGATTATAAAAAAGCCATTGACCACGCGGTGCGGAGCCGGATGATCGAATTGGTGGATGAAGAGTTATCTGTCAGTGACCAGGTCAGCACAGTTCTTGCCAAAGTCAATCTTTTGCTGGAGGCAACTCATATTCTGGCGGAGGAGTATGGCAGGATTGCAACCATTGAAGAATTGTCAGAATTCACACATATGGGGCAGGAGGAGATCCGGATGTACGTGGATCTGTCACTGAATAATATTGAACTTGGTAAAGGCGATATGAGGAAAGATGAACAGTAAATATGATCTGGGGGCTTTGGTTAAGCCCCTTTGTTTATGGTATGAGAAAAATAAGCGCAGTATGCCCTGGCGTGAGGACGCCACTCCCTACCATGTCTGGCTGTCAGAGATTATGCTGCAGCAGACGAGGATAGAGACAGCGAAGGCATACTATGAGCGGTTTATCAGGGAACTTCCTGATGTGGAAGCACTGGCACAGGTTCCGGAAGATGGCCTTATGAAACTCTGGGAGGGGCTGGGGTATTATAACCGGGCAAGAAACCTTCAGAAGGCGGCAAAGATCCTTGTGGAGAGATATGATGGCAGGCTTCCGGCAGATTATGGTCTCCTGCTTGACCTGCCTGGTATAGGCAGCTATACGGCAGGGGCTATTGCGTCAATTGCCTATGGTATTCCGGCGCCTGCTGTGGATGGCAATGTACTGCGGGTAACGATGCGGTATCTTGGCAGTGATGATGATATTTCGAAAGCAAGGGTGCGCAAAGAGATGGAACGCTGCATTATGGATATAATCCCGGCAGATAAGCCGGGAGAGTTTAATCAGGCGTTGATGGAACTGGGAGAAGTGGTGTGTATTCCTAATGGCATGCCTTTGTGTGATACCTGTCCTGCTGCCCCAGAATGTGCTGCCAGGGCAGCGGGAAGGCAGATGGAGCTTCCGGTGAAGCCGGAGAAGAAAGCAAGGAGGACCGAGAAGCGGACCATATTGATCTTTGAACAGAATGGGCAGATCGCCATTGGCAGGCGTCCTGATACAGGACTGCTTGCCGGTCTGTGGGAATTCCCTTCCCTTGATGGATATCTCACCCTGCCACAGGTAAAGAGCCTCATGGAAGAGAAGGGAACTGTTGTGGAAGAGGCAGAACGTTTAAGGAATGGAAGACACATTTTTTCCCATGTCGAATGGTATATGAGGGGATACCAGATCCATGTCCGTACACAGGAGCTGCCACAAGATATCCTGCCAGATCCTGTATGGGCAGCAAAAGAGGATCTGAAAGACATTTATGCAATTCCCGTGGCATTTCACTCCTTTCTGCACCAGTTATAGATATAGTATCAAAATGTTGGAATAAACAAAAAAATTACAATATATAGTAGATTGTGCTAGACAAGAGATACAGGCAGTGCTATAATTAACCGCAGAGTATTGTAAGGCATCCTGTCAGACAGGGTGCATTTTAGAAAGGAGAATACAAGAAGTGAGGGTTATTAAAAGAGATGGACGCACGGTAGAATACAACCGGAATAAGATATTGATCGCAGTCCGTAAGGCAAATGCTGAGGTGGATTCCTTTGAGCGTGCCTCGGACGATCTGATAGATGGTATTGTGGCAAGTGTGGAGAATTCAGGCCGTGATACGATGCAGGTGGAGGATATTCAGGATCTCATCGAGCAGAAGCTGATGGCTGCCGGAAAATATGCGCTTTCAAAAAAATATATTATCTACCGCTATACAAGAGAACTTGTCCGTAAGGCAAATACAACGGATGATTCTATTATGAGCCTGATCCAGAACAGCAATAAGGATGTTATGGAGGAGAATTCCAATAAAAATGCTTATGTGGCGAGTACACAGCGGGATCTAATCGCCGGAGAGGTATCAAAGGACCTGACCAAGCGTGTCCTCCTGCCAGAGAAGATCACAAAGGCACATGAGGAAGGCGTGCTGCATTTTCATGATATGGATTACTTTATTCAGCCTATCTTTAACTGCTGCCTCATTAATATCGGGGATATGCTTGAGAATGGCACGGTTATGAATGGCAAGCTTATTGAAAGCCCCAAGAGTTTCCAGGTGGCATGTACTGTTGTGACCCAGATCATCTCCGCTGTTGCCAGCAGCCAGTATGGCGGACAGTCAGTAGACACAAGGCATCTTGGAAAATATCTGCGCATCAGTGGTGACAAGTACCGCCAACACTATATGGAGAAATATGGAGATAAACTGGATGCGGAGGTCATTGAGGAATTTGTACAGGACCGGGTGCTGGATGAGCTCCGTTCTGGTGTCCAGACAATCCAGTATCAGATCAATACACTGATGACCACCAATGGCCAGTCTCCCTTTGTTACCTTGTTTCTGAATCTGGATGCAGACGACGAATATATAGAAGAAAATGCAAGGATTATAGAAGAAATCCTCCGTCAGCGGCTGGAGGGGATCAAGAACGAAAAGGGTGTCTATGTGACACCGGCATTCCCGAAACTGATCTATGTCATTGATGAACACAATGCGCTGAAAGGTGGAAAATATGATTATATCACAAGACTTGCTGTACAGTGCTCAGCAAAGAGGATGTATCCGGATTATATTTCTGCTAAGAAGATGAGGGAGAATTATGAAGGAAATGTCTATAGCTGTATGGGCTGCCGCAGTTTCCTGACACCATGGAAAGATGAGAATGGCAACTATAAGTTTGAAGGGCGGTTCAATCAGGGAGTTGTCAGCCTGAACCTGCCTCAGATCGGAATCCTTGCCAAAGGGGATATGGAGTATTTCTGGCAGATCCTGGAGGAGAGGCTTTCTCTGTGCTTCGAGGCGCTGATGTGCCGCCACCGCGCACTGGAGGGTGTGACCAGCGATGTCAGCCCGATCCACTGGCAGTATGGGGCCATCGCCAGGCTGGATAAAGGGGAGAAGATCGACAAGTTGCTGCATGGCGGTTATTCTACAATCTCCCTTGGCTATATCGGTCTGTATGAAGTGACGAAACTGATGACAGGAGAGAGCCATACCGGAGAGGAGGGCAGCAAATTTGCCGCTGCACTGATGAAGCGCCTGCGCCGTGCTACTGATACATGGAGGGAAGAGACAGGGATCAGTTTCAGCCTCTATGGTACTCCGGCGGAGAGCCTGTGTTACCGTTTCGCGGAGATTGACAAAAAGCGTTTTGGTTCCATTGAAGATGTGACGGATAAAGGATATTATACAAATTCCTATCATGTGGATGTCCGTGAAAAGATTGATGCGTTCAGTAAATTTGACTTTGAGGCACAATTCCAGGTGATCTCTTCTGGCGGTGCCATCTCATATGTGGAGATACCGAATATGCAGCATAACCTGCCAGCGCTGGAGGAAGTGGTGAAATATATCTATGATAATATTCAATATGCCGAGTTCAATACAAAATCGGATTATTGCCATGAATGCGGATTTGATGGTGAGATCATTGTAAATGATGATCTGGAATGGGAGTGCCCGAACTGTGGAAATAAAGACCATGACAGAATGAATGTCACACGGAGGACCTGTGGCTATCTTGGGGAAAATTTCTGGAATGTAGGAAAAACAAAGGAGATTAATTCCCGTGTTCTCCACCTGTGACAGACGGGGTATAAGATAAGATGAATTATGCAGATATAAAACAATATGATGTAGCCAATGGCACGGGTATCCGCGTGTCACTGTTTGTCAGCGGCTGCACCCATCACTGTAAGGAATGTTTTAATAAAGAGACATGGGATTTTCAGTATGGTGATCCATTTACAGACAATGAGATTGAGAAGATACTGGGCTTTTTGAAACCGGATTATGTAGCCGGGCTGACCCTGCTGGGTGGGGAACCGATGGAACCTGTGAATCAGGAAGGGCTTCTTCCCTTGCTGCGTCAGGTGCATGAAAAGTATCCGGAGAAGAATGTCTGGTGTTATTCGGGTTATCTTTTTGACCGGGATATTGTGGGAAAGATGTTTAGGGAATCAGATGTGACAAGAGAGCTTCTGTCTTATATTGATATTTTAGTAGATGGGGAATTTATTCAGGAGAAGAAGAATCTCAAAGTGAATTTCCGGGGTTCAGATAACCAGAGGATCATAGATGTGAAAAAGTCACTGGCAGCAGGAGAGGTTATTCACTGGGATGGCGAGATCGTATAGGAGAGGTTACCATTTAATATGATAAGAACAAAATTATATATTAAGAAATTGAATCCAGGAGCGCAGATACCACAGTATGGAACGGAATATGCAGCAGGAGCAGATCTCTATGCCTGTTTGGAAGAGCCGCTTACAGTAAAAGCGGGAACGACAGAGTTTGTCCATACCGGGCTTGCCATGGAGATTCCGGAAGGGATGGTGGGGCTGATATATGCAAGAAGCGGCCTTGCCTGTAAGAAAGGGCTGGCACCTGCCAATAAAGTTGGTGTTATCGATTCAGATTACCGGGGCGAGATCATGGTAGCGCTTTACAATCATTCTGAAGAAGATATTGTGGTCAGTAGCGGAGAGCGCATTGCCCAGATCGTTATAACGCCTTACATTTTCGCAGAATATGAGGAAACCGGGGAGCTGGGCAGTACAAGCCGGGGGGCAGGTGGTTTTGGCTCTACAGGGAAAAAATAGACAAATAGGGTGATTTCTGTTATTATGAAAGAGTGAATAGGAGAACATTCTAAGAATGGAGGTTTTGTATCATGGGAATGACGATGACCCAGAAAATACTGGCGGCGCATGCCGGATTGGAGTCGGTTGCCGCCGGACAGCTTATTGAGGCAGATCTGGATCTGGTTCTGGCGAATGACATTACCGGACCGGTTGCGATCCATGAAGTAGAGAAATTAAATAAGAAGACAGTATTTGATAAGGATAAGATTGCGCTTGTACCAGACCATTTTGCACCGAATAAGGATATAAAAAGTGCAGAGCACTGCAAATGTGTCCGTGAATATGCCAGAGAACAGGGCATTACCAATTATTTTGAAGTGGGGGAGATGGGGATCGAGCATGCTCTTCTTCCGGAAAAAGGGCTGATCGTAGCAGGGGAGACATGTATTGGTGCAGATTCCCACACATGTACTTATGGTGCGTTGGGTGCATTTTCCACTGGTGTGGGAAGCACAGATATGGGTGCTGGGATGATCACAGGGAAGGCATGGTTCAAAGTACCTTCTGCCATTAAAGTTGTTCTGACAGGAAAGATGAAACAGTGGGTCAGCGGCAAGGATGTGATCCTGCATCTTATTGGCAGGATCGGTGTAGATGGGGCATTGTACCGTTCCCTGGAATTTACTGGGGATGGCGTGTCGGAACTTTCCATGGATGACCGTTTCACTATCGCCAATATGGCTATCGAAGCCGGCGCCAAGAATGGCATCTTTCCGGTTGATGACAAGACGATTGCCTATATGGAAGAACATTCAAAGAAAAAGTATACGATATATGAAGCAGATGAGGATGCAGAATATGATGAGACTATTACCATTGACCTCACTGCCCTGGAACCAACCGTTGCCTTCCCACATCTGCCGGAGAATACAAAGACAGTAAAGGAATCCGGTGATGTGGCGATTGATCAGGTTGTCATCGGTTCTTGTACCAATGGTCGTATCGAGGATATGAGAGTGGCAGCAAAGATCCTGGAGGGAAAGAAAGTAAAGAAAGGGATTCGTTGTATCGTGATCCCTGCGACACAGGATATTTATCTGCAGGCTATTGAAGAAGGGCTGACCCAGATCTTTGTGAAAGCGGGTGCCATTGTCAGCACACCGACCTGTGGGCCATGCCTTGGTGGTTATATGGGCATCCTGGCAGCCGGAGAGCGTGCTGTGTCCACCACAAACCGGAACTTTGTCGGTCGTATGGGACACGTTGATTCTGAGGTATATCTGGCAAGTCCGGCGGTAGCGGCGGCAAGTGCCATAACAGGTAAGATCTCAGAACCGGCGGAATTGGGATTATAATGTGCGAATGGAGGCCAAAGTATGAAAGCATTAGGAAAAGTATTTAAATATGGAGACAATGTGGACACAGATGTTATTATTCCGGCGCGTTACCTGAATTCTTCAGATCCGGCAGAACTGGCCACACACTGTATGGAAGATATTGATAAGGATTTTATAAAAAATGTAAAGAAGGGTGATATCATTGTTGCGGATAAGAACTTTGGATGCGGCTCTTCCAGGGAACATGCGCCTATTGCTATCAAAGCATCTGGTGTGAGCTGTGTTATCGCTGAGACTTTCGCCCGGATTTTTTACCGCAACGCCATTAATATTGGACTTCCTATTATTGAGTGCCGGGAGGCTTCGGAGAGGATTGAGGCGGGGGATGAGGTTGAGATTGATTTCGACAGTGGCATGATCACAAATAACACTAAGAATGAAACTTATCAGGGTCAGGCATTTCCTGAATTTATGCAGCGTATCATAAAAGCAGAGGGCCTGATGAACTACATTAACAGTAAAGAAGACTAAATATAAGGCAGATGACGGGAGTCTGCGGGTGCCATTCCTGACCGGATGGTTCCTGCAGGCAGGGATGTCATCTGCTTTACTGGTTGAAAGGAGACTGCAGGGATGGATAAGAAAAAAAATACAACCATTATTGCCATATTGATCGCTGTCGCGATGATGGCTGTGGCGGCGGGGGTCATTGGCCTGAGCATTTATATGGAGCAGCAGAAGACAGAAAAAAAGACGGAAGAAACACCAAAAGGGACTACTACTCCTGTGGTGGCCGAAGAAGGTGAGGATACATCAGTGGATGGGGCGGTAACGGATTATGTGCAGTCCGGCAATCTGAAGTTGGGTAATTATGAAGGACTGGAAGTGGATACAGAGCCTACAGAAGATGAGATTCTGGAAGCCATGGAAGAAGACTTGGTGAAGATGACAAAGGATCACAAAGGAAAGATCAAGAAGGGAGATTATGTCTGTGTGACATATAAAGGATATATGGATGGGCAGGAATATGAAGAGCTGTCTGACCAGGATGTGGTTCTGCGTGTGGGAGATTATTATATGGAGAAGGTCTTTGAGGACAGCCTGATCGGCAAAAAACCAGGGGATGTAGTAACGCCTTCTGTGACATATGATGATTCTTATGAGGAACTTTCTGGTGAGACAGTAGACTACAAAATAACCATCAAAGGAAGGTTTGATGATTATTATGCCGATAAATTCAGTAAAGGAAAATATCCTACAGTAAAAAAATATATTGCCAATATAGAAGAAACGTTGAGGGCGCAAAACAGAACGGCAGAGAGTGCTGGTGAGGCAGTATGGGATTCGGTGATGGAAGACAGTGAGGTTTTGAAGTATCCCGAAGGTGCAGTAGAAGAAGAAACAGTCAATACAAAAAAGCAATATGAAAGTTTTGCTGAGATGCAGGGAGTATCCTATGAAGATCTGCTGGAACAGTTTGGAATGACAGAGGAGGGATTTGAGGAAATCGCACAGGATACAGTGAAAGAAAGGATGATCGCCAAGACCATCATGGCAAAGGAGCAGCTGGTTTTGGATGATGCGGCTTACCAGAAATACCTTCTTGACAGTATGGAGGAGACAGAAGAAAGTGGAAAGACATTAGATGAGTTGGAAAATGAGTATAAAGAGGGATATGGGGAGCGCCCGAAGGATGATATGATGCTTCGGTTTGTGCAGGATTTTGTGGGAGGCAAGGCAAAACTGAATTAAGAAACTGTTTCTAGCTCAACGACGCCAATTTGGCCCCGTTGAGCTAAGGATATGGAGAAAGGAGTGAGTTGCTATGGCGGAAAAAGAGTTAGTGGATCATTTTGCTGAGGAGAGGCACAAAGCGCGCAAAGAAAGTGATTTTGTGCGCCAGCTTCGGTTAAAAACGGATCTGACGGATGCGAAGACAGCTTTGAAATTGTATAATAAGCTCATCAAAGAAAATTATTTTAATACGTTAGTAGGCTATGCATTTTTGGAAGAACTGCGGGACACTGTGTTAAAAACCGGCGCCGCCACGGAGGAGACACTGGCGGCTATTCCGGGGATGGAGACAGAAGATACGGAGAAAGAAGAGGTGCCGCTCATCCCGGTGCGGGGAGACCGCTTTAAGAAAATGTATGAGGGCCAGGTTCTTTTGAATAAGAAGCTTAAGATCGCAGTTTTTGCCCTTGTGGTGATACTGATTGGGTTTATTGTCATCAATTTTAAATTTGAGTATTCAATTTTCACATATTTTACAAATTATAAGGCTAATATGGAAGAAGAACTTATTGATAAGTACAAAAACTGGGAATCCGAATTACAAAAGAAGCAGGAACAGCTGGAACAGAAGGAAGGAGCAGAACAGGATGGCTGAGAATACGATTTTGGTAGTGGATGATGAACAGAGGATGAGAAAGCTGGTCCGGGATTTTCTGATAAAACAGGATTTCGTGGTGCTGGAGGCTGCCGATGGGGAAGAGGCAGTAGACATATTTCTTGAAAATAAGGATATTGTTCTGGTGATTCTGGATGTCATGATGCCGAAGATGGATGGATGGCAGACCTGCCGGGAGATCCGTCAGTATTCAAAAGTACCTATCATTATGCTGACAGCGCGGGGAGATGAGAGGGATGAACTCAGGGGCTTTGAGCTGGGGGTGGATGAATACATTGCCAAGCCTTTCAGCCCTAAGATCCTGGTGGCGAGGGTACAGGCACTGCTTCGCCGTGCCAATGCTGCATCGGAAGAAAATCTGGAATATGGGGGTATTGTCCTGAACCGGACTGCCCATGAGGTTCTCATAGATGGGGAGAAGGTTGACCTCAGTTTTAAAGAGTTTGAACTTCTCTCTTACTTTATGGAAAATAAAGATATTGCCCTGTCAAGAGAGAAGATCCTGAATCATGTGTGGGACTATGATTATTTTGGCGATGCCAGGACGATTGATACCCATGTAAAGAAGCTGCGCAGCAAAATGGGTAAGTATGGGAGCTATATCAAGACAATATGGGGAATGGGGTACAAATTTGAAGTTTAAAGGAGGCTGTTCATTCTCTGATTGGTGGGAAAATATGTGTGGTTCGGATGCCGGATGGAGGTTATGATGAAAAGTTCCATGAGGACAAGGTTAATTTTCATATTTTCAGGTATGCTCATACTTACAATTGTCTGTATGTGCCTTGCCAATCTGTTCCTTCTTCCTGATTTTTATCAGCGGACCAAGGTTTCGCAGATGAAACGGGTGTATGCCCAGACGGTGAAGATCTGCGATTCTGTAGACTGGAGTGAACTCACAGAAGAACAGGTGAGTTCACTGTATGACCGTCTGGATGTACTCAGCAGTAATTCTAATGTCAGTGTATATATTATGCAGGTAGAGGTGTATTCTGGTTCCGGAGAGATCGCTACGCTGGATTATGTGTATCCGGCGGGTTCTGACCGCCTGCAGCAGGTTACAAGGGAACAGGTGGGGAAATATGTAAAGTCCATGTATTTTGGAACTGCCTTGGATGAAAATTGCGAACTTCTGAGCCGCTCTGGTGATTATGAGGTATACAAAGTATACGACCAGCGTGTAGAGTCGAACTATATTGAACTTACAGGTCAGATGCCGGAGAAGTACTGGGTATATCTGCGGGCAAATTATCAGAGTATCCAGGAGAGCGCGCAGGTTTCTAATCAGTTTATTACCCATGCCGGCATCGTCATTGTGATTATTGGTACCTTTATCATGCTTTTTATCAGCAACCATTATACAAAACCGATCCTGCGCCTTGCCAAACATGCCAGGGATATGAAGAATTTGAATTTCTCTTCCCGTTATGAAGATGACAGAGATGATGAGATTGGTATTCTTGGCAGCAGTATGAATGCGTTGGCAGATGAGCTGGAGCACACGATCTCGGAGCTGAAGACGGCGAATAATGAGCTGCAGGTGGATTTGGACCGGCGTTCTCAGCAGGAAGAGATGCGTCAGGAATTTCTGGCAAATGTGTCCCACGAACTCAAGACGCCTATTGCGTTGATCCAGGGATATGCAGAGGGGCTGCAGGAAAATATAAATGATGATCCTGAGAGCAGGGAGTTTTACTGCGAAGTGATCGTGGATGAAGCGAACAAGATGAATAAGATGGTAAAGAAACTTCTGAATCTGAATCAACTGGAGTTCGGTAACGGCCGGGTGCATCTGGAGCATTTTGACTTGAATAATGTACTGGATTATGTGATTCACTCCACAGATATCTTATTCCGGCAAAATGAGGCGGTTCTGTCTTATCACCGCAGTGAAGAGCCTGTCATGGTCTGGGCGGACGAGTATATGATTGAAGAAGTCGTGACAAATTATGTCAGCAATGCCCTGAACCACGTGAAATATGAAAAAAAAGTTGAGATCAAGACAGTCCTGGATGATGGGGTGGTCCGTGTTAGTATCTTTAATACCGGGGATCCAATCCCGGAGGAAGAACTGGAAAAGATATGGACTAAATTTTACAAGGTGGATAAGGCACATACAAGGGAATATGGTGGCAATGGGATCGGACTCTCTATTGTAAAGGCGGTTATGGAGGCACATAATCAGAAGTATGGTGTCAGAAATTATGACAATGGGGTAGAGTTCTGGTTTGAACTGGACGTCGCGGTTCATTCCCAGTCAAAACAGTGACTATAGGTGAAAAAATATTTAGATAATAAAAGTGCTGATTGATGAATGGAGATTTTTGTGTTATACTGTATGTAAATGTATTCTGAAGACAAGAAGGAGGGGGAAACTTGCGGTACAATAGAATATGTACGGTGCTTACATTACTAACTATGGCCTTCATTTTGGGAGGCTGTGTGAATGTACAGGATCTCACTGAAAAAGAAGCAGATATTGTGGCGGAATATTCGGCAGGCATTCTTCTTCGTTATTCAGACCAGTATGAGAGAAGGCTGATAACGAATGAAAATAATAAGAAAGAAACTCAGCCGGCAGTCCCCGTTGCTACTCCTGTGCCCACTTCAGATGCTGCGGCATCACCGGATAGTTCTGCGGCGTCATCTTCGATGGGTGAGCCAGATGGCAGTGCAGGTGATACAGATATGGCAGGGAGTGGAACCGATGGTTCAGACGCCTCAGACGGGAATGCAGATGGGGCAGGTATTGTGAGTGGTCAGGCGGCAGAGGATGACACGGCGGAGCAGGTATCATTGAATGATCTTTTCCATATAAAAGGATTAGATCTTTCTTATCAGTCATATCAGTTTTGCAGCAAATATCCTAAGGGTGATGACGATACCTTTTCCATTACAGCAGGTAAAGGAGAGACCTTATTGGTAGTGCATTTTCAGGTCCGTAATAAAAGTGGAGCGAAGAAAAAGTTCAGTCTTGGTGAAAGGGCAAAGAACATTTCTTATAAATTAAATGCGGATGGCAATGAGTATCAGCCAGGTATCAATATACTTAAAAATACTGGTCTGAATTATCTCAATACCACGATCAAGAAGGGCGGTAAGGAGGATGCTGTGCTGATCTTTACGATGGCAGAAGAACGTCAGCATGCATCTGGTATTTCCTTGCAGATAAAGGAAGGAAATAAAGCAGTAAATCTTCAATTGAAATAAGTTTGAAAAGGACTAAAGGAGAAGGAAAAAAGGAGGAGCATTAATTATGGCAGAGGATACCGGAATTTTATTGGAAAGTGGAACAAATGAGTTAGAGCTTTTGGAGTTTGTGGTTGGTTCGCAGCATTATGGGATCAATGTGGCAAAGATCAGTGAATTATGTCCATATCAGCCGCCTACCATGGTGCCGAATGCACATGAGTACATAGAAGGGATATTTATGCCGAGAGAGCGGATCATCACGGTGATCAATCTGGCAAAGGCATTAGGAATCGTTTTGAATCAGAATACCGCTGGGGATATGTATATTATTACGAATTTCAATCGTCTTCATACTGCATTTCATGTACAGGAAGTACTGGGAATCCACAGAGTATCCTGGAGCGATATTGTAAAACCAGACAGCACAATCAGCCATGGCGGGCAGGGGATTGCCACAGGTATCACTAAGATTGATGGCAAGATTGTTATCGTATTGGATTTTGAAAAGATTGTGACAGAGATCAACCCAGAGACTGGATTGAAGCTGTCAGATATTGAGGCAATGGGAGAGCGTTCCCGTCAGGAACGCCCAATTCTTCTGGCAGAGGATTCACCACTGCTTTTGGAGATGTTGAAGAAATGCCTGACAAAGGCAGGATATACGCATCTGATTCCCACCACAAATGGTTTGGAGGCATGGAATACTCTTGACCGCATGATGAATGAGGGTGGTATTATCGGAGAAGATGTTGCACTTGTTATTACAGATATAGAGATGCCACAGATGGATGGACATCATCTGGCAAAGAAAATTAAGACGGATCCACGTTTTGTTGGACTCCCTGTAGTGATCTTTTCTTCTCTTGTGAATGATGAAATGAAGAAAAAGGGAGAGGCACTTGGGGTAGATGCACAGTTATCCAAGCCGGAGATCGGACGACTGGTAGCACAGTTGGATTTGCTGTTAAAATAGAAATTACAGGAGGTGTAACCGGTGACGATTTGCAGAAAGTGTGGTAAGGAAATTCCAGATGGAGAAGAATTATGCGAAGATTGCAAAAGTCAGGAATCCAATTCCGGTGAATCCTATCTTGATGATCTGATGAAAAGCATGGGAATTACGGAAAGTGAGCCGGAAAAGCCAGAGATGGAAGAAAAATCAATTATGGAAGATCATTCGGAAGAAGAGTATACTGAATTTGTTCTGGATGATCTGCTGACACAGGAGGATGAGGTTCCAGAGGGGGATGTACCGGAATTAGTATTGAGTGATCTGCCTAAGGAAGAAGAAATACCGATCGGGGAGGAAGAAGTACCAGAACTGGATCTGGGTGGCATTGACATAGAAGATCTGCCATTAATGGAAGAAGAACCGTCAGTGGAAGAAGAAATGATGCCGGAACTGGATCTGGGTGGTATACAGATGGAAGACTTGCCGTCAGAGCAGACAACGGAGGAAGAAGCCGTTCCGGAATTTGATCTGGGTGGCATTGAGATAGAGGATCTGCCATCGGCAGAGGAAGAGATTGTATCAGAAGCAGGTGCACAGGAAGAAGTTCCGGTTATGGAGGCAGCAGGTATTACAGAGGAGCCTGTTTCTGTTGAGAGCGAAGAAGATGAGATCAATAATCTTCTGGAACTTTTGTCAAAAGATTATTCTGATGAAGAATCCATGGAGCCTGAACAGGATGAACAGGAAGAGGATATGCCGGCCGAACCGGAGGTACAGGATGTTTCCGCCCCTGAGGTCTCATTATTCAGTGATGATGAAAGTGATGATATATTTGCAGATAATGCAAAGGAAAGTACTACTTCCATGGAGGATATTTTTCAGGATGCTTTATCTGTGGTAGATGATTCAGAAGAGGAAGATGTGCAAGATACTGAGGATGATGTTTTTGCCCTGGAAGGTGATTTTGGTCCGGATGAAGGGATTCCTGCAGATGATGAACCGTCTTCTGAAGAACCAAAATCTGTTCCTCTGGCAGAGCCAGTGCCAAAGAAGGAAAAGAAGAATAGTTTTTGGAGACGTATTTTCGGAAATGTTGTGACAGATCAGACAGCAGAAGAAGAAGCCAAAGAGCGTGAACAAGAGAAAGAAGAGGAAGAAGCACGCGCTGCGGCAAAAGAGGAAAAGGCAAAACAAGCTGCTGAGGATAAGGAAGCGAAAGAGGCTGCTGCACAGGAAGCCAAAGAGAAAAAGGCAGCGCTGAAAGCAGAGCAGGCGGCAGCAAAAGCGGCGGCAAAGGAAGAAAAGAAGAAAAGAAAAGCGGAACTTGCCGCAGTTGAGGTTGTTGGAAAGATTAATCCGGTTGGAGCTACGATCGTAATGATTTTCTTTGGGTTGATCTGTGTCTTTGTCATTTTTGGGACACGGTCGATGTCTTATCGAAGTGCCCTGAGTAATGCGAGGACACAGTTTGAGGCAAAGGATTATGAAGGTGCATATGAGGCATTGGCAGGGGTGAATGTCTCGGAAACTTATCAGGAACTGGCGGATAAGATACGTCTCTGCATGAAGCTGCAGAAAGAATTAAATTCTTATGAGAATTATTATGAGATGAAGATGTATCTAGAAGCACTGGATTCCCTGGTAAAGGGTATCCGCAATTATGATGAGGATAAGAATAAAGCGGATGAATATGAGATACTGAATCAGTATAATGAACTGGAGAGTAAGATTACAAGCACTTTATTCAGTGAATTTGGCGTCAGTGAGACTGAGGCAAGAATGATCAATAGTTCTCTTTCACAGGAAGAGTATACGGCGAAGCTGGAAGAGATCATTGACCGCTGGGAAGCCAAAAATGCACAGGATGAGCGATAGTGGTCCCAATATTAGTGTGTATGGGTTTGCCTGGCAAGCCTGTACACACTTTATCTTATTGCCTGCGCAGGCAGGCATAGCATTTTGGAACTGCATGTTTTTCAGTCAGGATTTTACGCACAGATGGAGGTTACAATGATTGCAATTGTAGATTATGATGCCGGAAATATCAAAAGTGTAGAAAAGGCGCTGCAGTATATTGGTGAGGATCCGGTTGTAACAAGAGATACGGAAAAGATCACACAGGCAGATAAGATTATCGTGCCAGGCGTTGGGGCTTTTGAGGGTGCCATGGGGAAGATGAACCATTATCATCTTGTGGAAGTCCTGCAGGAGATGGCGATGAGAGGCACACCGATGCTTGGCATATGTCTTGGGCTTCAGCTTTTTTTTGAGAGAAGCGATGAATCCCAACATAATGTACCCGGATTGGGGCTTCTGCCGGGAGAGATCGTGAAATTTCCTATGGCAGAAGGATATAAGATTCCCCATATGGGCTGGAATTCGATACATATCAACCCGAAATCCAGATTATTAAAAGGAATACCGGAAGACTCATATGTATATTTTGTGCATTCTTATTATTTACGGGCAGAACGGAAGGAAGATGTGGCTGCTACTACAGAATACATTGTTGATGTACATGCAGCCGCAGAACATGACAATATATTTGCAACACAGTTCCATCCAGAGAAAAGTGGAGAAGTGGGACTGCAGATATTAAGAAATTTTGCGGCAATATAAATATATTTTCAGGAGGAAAAAATGTTTACAAAAAGAGTGATTCCCTGTCTGGATGTAAAGAATGGACGTGTTGTGAAAGGTGTAAATTTTGTAAATCTGATTGATGCAGGCGATCCTGTTGCCGTCGGTGCCGCTTATGGAGAAGCAGGGGCGGATGAGTTGGTGTTTCTGGATATTACGGCATCTAGTGATGCAAGAGATATAAAGGCTAACATGGTGCGCAAAGTGGCGGAGACAGTGTTTATTCCTTTTACTGTGGGTGGAGGGATCCGTACCATTGAGGATTTCCGTATGATACTCCGTGAAGGTGCTGACAAGGTTGCAGTTAATTCGGCCGCTATCCTGAACCCATCACTTGTATCAGAGGCAGCAGATATATTTGGGAGCCAGTGTGTCGTTGTGGCCATCGATGCCAAAAGAAGAGAGGATGGCAGCGGCTGGACGATCTACAAAAACGGTGGCCGGGTGGATATGGAGACAGATGCGGTGGAATGGGCAATGAAAGCAGAGAAGCTTGGGGCAGGAGAGATACTTCTTACCAGTATGGACTGTGATGGGACGAAGAATGGATATGATGTGGAGCTGACGCGGACGATCTCAGAAAATGTGGCAATTCCTGTTATTGCCTCTGGAGGGGCTGGGACAAAGGAGCATTTTTATGATGCACTGACAGAAGGGAAAGCAGATGCTGTACTGGCTGCCTCTCTTTTTCATTTCAAAGAATTGGAGATTCTGGATCTGAAAAGGTATCTGAGAGACAGGGGAATTAGTGTACGGATCTGATTATAGAGTGATTCCAGATAATGACATTAGCAGATAAAAAGGGGTGTGTAAGTATGGCAGGACTGATTGGCGCATGGGAAGAGGCACTAAAGGATGAGTTTTCCAAAGAATATTACAAAAAATTATTTATGTTTGTGAAAGAGCAGTATGGAAGGGTGGCAGTTTATCCCAAATCAGACGAGATATTTACGGCATTTCACCTGACGCCGCTGGACCAGGTGAAAGTAGTGATCCTGGGACAGGATCCTTATCATAATGAGGGACAGGCACATGGCCTGTGTTTTTCTGTTAAACCGCAGGTAGAGATCCCGCCTTCACTGGTAAATATATATCAGGAACTGCATGATGACCTGGGATGCCGGATTCCTAATAACGGTTATCTTACATCCTGGGCAGAGCAGGGTGTGCTGATGCTGAATACAGTATTGACGGTACAGGCGCATAAACCTATGTCCCACCGCAATGTGGGATGGGAGGAATTTACGGATGCAGCCATTAAAGTGGTAAATGAACAGGACCGCCCTATTGTATTTATTTTGTGGGGGAAGCCGGCGCAGGCAAAGGCGGCTATGCTGACGAACCCAAAACATCTGATACTAAAGGCACCGCATCCAAGTCCGCTGTCGGCATACCGCGGATTTTTTGGAAGTAAGCCGTTTAGCCAGACAAATGATTTTTTGAAGGAAAATGGTGTAGAACCGATAGATTGGCAGATTGAAGATATCTGATGCGGGAGTGGACAGTAATGGGTTACTTTTCCATTATCTTATTGAAAATTACTTTTGTAATCCGCTCTTTTGTGATATACTAGCATAATAGATGTGAAATATTACAACAGAGAGGTATGAGATTATGGAAAACAAAAAGGAATTTAAGCCATTTATCCCGGCGGACAAGGTTGTACCAGAGTTTACACTGGTATCCCTGATACTGGGAATCATTCTGGCGGTAGTATTTGGGGCGGCGAACGCCTATCTGGGGCTTCGTGTGGGGATGACAGTATCAGCGTCTATCCCGGCAGCCGTTATCTCTATGGGACTGATTCGTTTTATCCTGAGAAGAGATAACATACTGGAGAATAATATGGTGCAGACCATCGGTTCTGCAGGGGAATCCCTGGCAGCAGGTGCGATCTTTACCCTTCCTGCCCTGTTCATGTGGGCGGAAGAGAGTGAAGCTGTATCAGCGCCATCTTTTCTTGAAATATCTGCCATTGCAGTATGTGGAGGCCTGCTGGGAGTTCTTTTCATGGTGCCACTCCGGACTGCACTGATCGTGGAGGAACATGGCGTGCTGCCATTTCCAGAGGGAACTGCCTGTGCAGAGGTGCTTCTAGCCGGGGAGAGCGGCGGCGATAAGTCAAAGGTAGTGTTTTCAGGGCTGGGGTTATCCGCCCTATATAAATTTATTGCAGATGGGCTGTGTTTATTCCCATCAGAGGTGGCATGGGAGGTTAAGCCACTGCGTGCCGGCTTTGGCGCGGACGTGCTTCCGGCACTTGCAGGAGTCGGTTATATCTGTGGAAAGAAGATTTCTTCTTATATGTTTGCCGGAGGCGTCCTTGGCTGGTTTGTCATGATCCCGCTGATCAGTCTTTTTGGTGGTGAGTCCATTATAGCACCGGGTGCTAAGCCCATTTCGAGCCTGGGTGCATCTGGCATCTGGGGTTCTTATATCCGCTATATCGGAGCAGGGGCTGTAGCGGCAGGAGGTATTATTAGTCTGGTAAAATCATTGCCCACTATTGTGAAAACATTTTCAAAAGCAGTGAAAGGATTTGGACATAAAGATGAGACAGAGCTGCGGACAAATAAAGATCTGCCGCTGCCATTTGTTATGGGCGGTGCACTTGTCATCGCATTGGTGATCTGGCTGCTCCCTTCTGTTCCTGTCAGTCTGATCGGCGCACTGATCATTGTTATCTTTGGTTTCTTCTTTGCCACTGTATCAAGCCGTATGGTTGGCCTGGTAGGCTCATCCAATAATCCCGTTTCAGGTATGGCAATCGCTACCCTGTTGATCGCCACAGCTCTTTTGAAAGCGACAGGAATGACAGGATATGCCGGGATGGCATCTTCTATCTGCATCGGTACAGTTATCTGTATTGTGGCAGCTATGGCGGGGGATACTTCCCAGGATCTGAAGACAGGATATATCGTTGGGGCGACGCCAATGCGCCAGCAGATCGGTGAGCTGATCGGCGCGATAGCAGCAGCCCTGGCTATCGGTGGCGTGATGTATCTTCTGAATGCAGCATGGGGTTATGGGACACAACAGCTTCCAGCTCCACAGGCAACTCTGATGAAACTGGTAGTGGAGGGTGTTATGGGTGGCACCTTGCCATGGGGGCTGGTATTCTGTGGTATCTTTATCGCTGTTGTCATCGAAGTACTGGGACTGCCGGTACTTCCTATCGCGATTGGCTTATATCTTCCGATCTATCTTTCTGTACCTATCTTTATCGGCGGTATCATCCGGTGGTTCTTTGAGAGGAAGAAAGAGGGAAGGAGTGAAGAAGAGAGCAAGGGTATTATTGACAGGGGTGTATTGTACAGCTCCGGTCTTATCGCCGGTGAAGGATTAATAGGTATATTGCTTGCTGTATTTGCTGTTATCCCGATGGGAAAAGGATCAATGGCAGACCTGATAAAACTGGATACACCGCTGGGAAATATCGGCGGAGTTGTATTCTTCCTTCTTCTGCTGGCATCCATTGTATATTTTTCCGTACACACAAAGAAAGTAAAGGGAAGGTAATGCAGTGAATAAAAAAAAGAAAATCTCCCCAAACTATATGGATAGTATATTTTTTCCGAATCCCGACCGGCCATGGAGCCGGAGGGAGGATGGAAAAATTGTGATCGATGTGGAAAATAAGGGACTGCATCACAGGATCGCACAGAAGATATGGCATAAACCAAAAGTAAGCCATATCTCACTGGATGCCTATGGAACTGCTTTGTGGGAACAGATGGATGGAGAGCATACAGTATATGATATCGTTATGGCAATGAAGGAGCAGTTTCCGGGAGAAGAAGACCGAATGCTGGACCGGGTGGTGACATTTCTTGGCACACTGCAGACGAACCGGTTTATCATAAAAAAGTAATGGAGAATTAATATGGGTATTTTATCAAATCTGGAGCCGGAACCGGTATTCCGCTATTTTGAGGAGATATGCGGAATTCCCCACGGTTCTTCTAATACAAAGAAAATAAGTGATTATCTGATGTCATTTGCCATGGAACATAGCTTGAAGGCAGTTCAGGATGACAGCAATAATGTGATTATCTGGAAAGAGGGGACTGCCGGATATGAGAATGCAGCGCCCGTGATGCTGCAGGGGCATATGGATATGGTCTGTGAGAAGGAAGAGGGCTGTGAGATTGATTTTGAGAATGAGGGAATCCGTCTGCAGCTACAGGATGGTACGATCTCTGCAGATGGAACGACCCTTGGCGGAGATGATGGGATCGCGGTTGCCTATATGCTGGCACTCCTTGACTCCACGGAGATTCCCCATCCGCCTCTGGAAACTGTATTTACAGTGGACGAGGAAATTGGTATGCTGGGAGCGGCGGTCATGGATGCCTCAGATCTGAGGGCAAGGATTATGCTGAATCTCGATTCGGAGGAAGAGGGATATCTTTTGGTAAGCTGTGCCGGAGGCGTGTCAGCAGTGACGCACCTTCCTGTGGAGAGAGAGAGAACAGAAGGGGTTCGTGTCCTTCTAGCTGTTACCGGACTTCAGGGCGGACATTCTGGTGTTGAGATTGACAAGGGACGTGCCAATGCGAATCAGTTATTGGGAAGGACTCTCTATGAATTGAGCCGTTGTACAGGAACTGATGAGGGGAATGAGCCATATGGGATACCATTCCGGATCCTGCAGGTCAGTGGCGGCATGAAGGATAATGCCATTCCCAGGTCGGCAGAGGCAGAGCTTGTTTTTGACCTTTCTTTCCGGTCAGAGATAGAACAGATAAGGGAGAAAGTCAATTCCTTATCTGATATCTACAAAAAAGAATATAGCCACACAGATCCAGATGTGAAACTGGAATTTCAGATGACAGAGGAGGAGACCATTGCCCAGGGAATGTCGGCCGACGCGACAAAGAAAGTGATAACAGCGCTGGTGGGCCTGCCAGGGGGGATACAGCGCATGAGTGCTGATATTGAGGGACTTGTTCAGACATCCCTGAATCTAGGCAAACTGATTACTACAGAAGAAGAGGTATGCTGTTCTTTTGCGATTCGGAGCAGTGTGGAGACAGAGAAGCAGGAACTGGTAAACCGGATTCGCTGCCTGATGGATCTGCTGGGCGGCAATGTAACCTGCCAGGGAGAATATCCAGCGTGGGAATATCGTCAGGATTCCCCGCTTCGTGATCTGATGGTTCAGGTCTACGAAGAGCAGAGCGGGCACAAGCCAGTGATCCAGGCAATCCATGCGGGCCTGGAGTGCGGCTTATTTGCCGGGAAACTGCCAGGACTGGACTGTGTATCCTTTGGACCGGATATGAAAGACATCCATACACCAAAGGAGTCTATGGATGTGGATAGTGTCCAGCGAACCTGGAAATATATATTGGAAATATTGCGACGTTTAAAATAAAGGATTCAAAGTGGATATGAATAAACAACAGAAACGGACTGTGATCCGTCAACTGCTGGTTCCCGTCATTATCATTATTGCAGCACTGCTTTACCAGCCACTGAGAGGAGTTCTGAGTCCAGATCCATCTGTGGATACGATGGTGACAGATGGCAGTAAGCTGGAGGTTTCGTATATTGATGTGGGACAGGGAGATGCTACGTTGGTCAGTAAAGGGGAGTTCCATATGCTGATCGATGCCGGAAAAAATGAAAAGGGTGATATGGTAGTGAAGTATCTCAGGGACGCCGGGGTGGATAAGCTGGATATTCTGGTGGGGACTCATCCGGACAGTGACCATATCGGCGGTCTTGACTGTGTGATCGATAATATTGCAGTAGATACTCTTTATATGCCAGAATCAAAGAAAGATACAAAGACTTATAAGGATGTTCTCACATCCATGGAGAAAAAGAAACTTTCTGCCAGTATGCCAGAGATTGGGAAAGAATATACTTATGATGGAAATGTACTGGTCCGTTTCCTGTCACCGGCAAAGAAATATTCCGATGCAAATGATAATTCACTGGTAGTACAGCTTGCCTATGGGAAGAACCGTTTTCTTTTTATGGGGGACGCAGAGGAAAAGGTGGAAAAAGATATTCTGTCAGCAGGGTATGACTTGGAGTGTGATGTATTGAAATTAGGGCATCATGGAAGTTATACAGCTACCAGTCTGGATTTTCTGCGCAAGGCAGATCCCGTCTATGGCGTGATTAGCTGCGGCAGGGATAATTCTTATGGGCATCCCCATGCCGAGACGCTTTCGAGACTGGAGGACGAGGATGTACAGATATACCGTACGGACCAGATGGGTACAGTGAAAGCGGTCTCAGATGGAAAAAATGTTACATTGTCTACCAGATCATAATGGCAGATTATAGGCACCAATTTCATCAAAAGAAGAAGCACCGAAGATAAGGGACAGCATCTGTTCCCTGTTTTCCGGTTCCGGGATGGCACAGTAGGAGGCAGATACTGTCACAACATTGTCGCCTGTGTCGGTAAATGAAACAGTGATGCCTACTGAATCTGTGCAGGAAAGAAGCCATACCTGGTCGTTGAAAGTATCGGTGTCAATGCGGAATGTTTCCGAATAACAAGAGATAGAACCTGCTGCTATGGCTGTTGTTCCGGCATAGCTTGAATTCAGACGGGAATTCAGGGCAGATGCGATGTGCCGCATCAAGTATTTTTTGGAAGAGCTGTTCAATGAATTCATATCAAATTCTGGAATTCCGTCAGATGGTATAAGTTTTTCTGAGATTGGGATCACCAGTATATCAGTAGAACCATCGGGTGAATATCTGCTCCAATCTGCCAGGATCTTTTTTACCTCATCAGGAGTTCCTGTGAGCGTGTGATAATTTTCATCACTGGCAAAAGCCTGCATATTCTTAATGACGGTGTCTGACATGGATCTGAGTCCGGCTGTGCCAGATGAAGTTTGTTCCTGGCCTGCAGAGGGAGTTTTTGATTCACAGGAGGCCAGAAGAATGGTGACACACAACATAAAAAAGACATACATTATTTTTCTTGATTTCATACATATTTCCTCACAATTCTTTTAACAGGTGACAGATAAGCAGTTCCAAACAGGTTCAGATGATTCAGAAGCTGATAGAGATTATAGAGATCCCGGCGGTCATCATAGCCTGGCAGCATGGGAGCTGTTTCTTTGTAAGCATCATAAAATGTTCTGGAAAATCCACCAAAAAGTTCGGTCATGGCGAGATCGGCTTCCGCGTGCCCTACATAGGCAGCCGGATCAATGAGCCATGCCTTGCCATCGTCTCCCGTCATGACATTGCCTGACCACAGATCCCCATGTAAGAGGGAGGGATATTCTGGTTCCACAAGAATATCATCCAGATGTTCTAACAGCTTAGTTATGCTCTTTTGGTCCTGGATATCAAAGTAGCGGGCGGCGCGCTGGAACTGGGGTTCCAGACGGCAGTCACGGAAGAAGGGGATCCATCTGTCATGGGCTGTATTGCACTGATCCCCGGAACCGATATAGTTGTCACTGAGAAAACCATAATTTCCATCTGTTACCAGGCCAGCTGTGGAAGCTTGATGCATGGCAGCCAGTTCATGGGCAAAGATTTCCCAGTAGTCTGGTACTGTCTTTCCGGCAGAGACAAATTCTAACAATAAAAAGGAATATCCTGTTCCTTCCGGATCTGTACCATAGCAGAGAATCCGGGGTGTCCGAATGGCACCCGTGTCTGCAATGGCAGTGAGCCCCGCAGCCTCTGTCTTAAAAAAAGAGATATTTCCGGGGGCATTCGATTTCATAAAGATCTGTGTCCCATCTGTCAGGGTCAGTGCATATGCTTCATTAATATCGCCTCCGGCGATCCGGCGTAACCGGGAAATTGCTGTTCCGTTCCCAAAGAGCGAGGCCAATGCTTCTGTCAGGGAATTAAAATGTGGTATGGATAAAGCCATGAGCGATCTCCTTCCTTTGCTGATTTAAAAGTATCATAACAGTAAATCAGCTTTTTTGTCAATAAAGGCATTATAGCAGATAGTAAGTTACTTTTCGCTCCCCAGCCAGGACAGCCGCCTGATCATTGGGAGCAGAGCAGGGGGGCCTGTGCTGTCTGTTGTCCGGCATATCACATCCTGCGAAAAATAATCTGTTTCTTTCCGTTGCATAAACATTACGCTGCCTTTCGCAAAACTCGCTGTCTGCTGGTGTTTTCCTGCCTTTCTGCAGCATAGCCGCCCGCCGGTCCTTATGCACCACCAACTGTTTCCCATCACTGTGGGCAGCACCAGAGGTGCTGGCTCATGGAAAAGAGGTGCCAGAAAATAAATACATTTATTTTTGGCATCCTCTTTCCATGGACAGATGCTCCGCATCTGCCCGCAGTATAAACAAGTCTGATATTGGTGGTGCATTAGTACCGCTGCGTGGCGGCTTCTAGTGCAAACGCGTTGCAGAAAGGCAGGAAAACACTGGCAGACATCTCAGACAATGCTCCCGGCAGCGTATTTGCAACGGAAGGAAACAATATTTTTCGGGATGTGATATAGGACAGCAGACAGTACAAGCTCCCCTGCTCTGCTGTATAATGATCAAATAGCTGGTCAGGGAGTGAAAAGTAACGATAGTGATTGCATTTTTGATACAACACCATTATAATAAGTAGATAAGTAATGGGATAAGGAGAGGATGACGATGGAAGAAACGAAGATGCGGGGGTTGATTGAGACCTTTGACACCGGGGAACTGTCCACCAAACTGATTCCGCCGGATTTTACGGACCCGGACCTGTTGTTTGAGGTTCTGAAAAAGACGGTTGTGAAATATCATCCTTCCAGTGATTTGGATATGATTACCAAAGCATATGAGCTTGCAAAGGATGCGCACAAGGACCAGAAAAGGAAGTCAGGGGAACCATATCTGATTCATCCGGTCTGTGTGGCGATCATCCTGGCGCAACTGGAGATGGATAAAGAGACCATTGTGGGTGGACTGCTCCATGATGTGGTAGAAGATACAAAATATACAGGAGAAGACCTGACACGGATGTTCGGCGCAGAAGTGGCAGCGTTGGTGGATGGTGTCACAAAACTGACGAAGATCAATTATTCAGCGGATAAACTGGAACTTCAGGCAGAAAATCTCAGGAAGATGTTTCTTGCCATGGCAAAGGACATCCGTGTGATCATTATAAAACTTGCAGACCGTCTGCATAATATGCGTACCATGCAATATATGAGACCAGAAAAACAGAAGGAAAAATCCCGTGAGACCATGGACATCTATGCGCCCATCGCAGACCGGCTTGGCATATCCAAAGTAAAAGTGGAGCTGGATGACCTTTCCCTGCGGTATCTGGAACCTGAGGCATATCAGGAACTGAGTGAAGAGTTTAACAGCATTAAGAGTACAAAAGAGACATTTGTGAAAGATATTATGGAAGAGGTTGACAAAAAGCTGGTAGAAAATAATATCAAGGCTGTCATCGACGGACGTGTCAAGCATCTCTTCAGCATATACCGCAAAATGGTGAACCAAAAGAAGACCCTGGATCAGATCTACGACCTCTTTGCCATCCGCATTATTGTGGACAATGACCAGGAATGCTATACAGCACTGGGGCTTATTCATGAGATGTATAAGCCGATCCCCGGACGGTTTAAAGATTATATCGCGATGCCGAAGCCAAATAATTACCAGTCCCTGCACACAACACTTATCGGGCCGAATGGACAGCCCTTTGAGATACAGTTGCGGACTTATGAGATGCACCGTACCGCAGAATATGGGATTGCCGCCCACTGGAAGTACAAGGAGACAGGGGGCAGTGAAGCAGAGAATACCCAGAGTGAAGAGGAAAAGATGGCATGGCTGCGCCGTATTCTGGAATGGCAGCATGACATGGATGATAATAAAGAATTTCTCAGTGTGATAAAAAGCGATCTGGATCTTTTTTCAGACCGTATTTACTGTTTCACACCAGAGGGCGATGTAAAGACACTGCCTGCCGGTTCAACTCCCATTGATTTTGCCTATGCAGTACACAGTGCTGTCGGAAATAAGATGGTGGGCGCCAGGGTAAATGGCAACATTGTTAAGATGGATTACGTGATACAAAATGGAGACCGCATTGAGATCATCACCAGCCAGAACAGCCGGGGACCGAGCCGCGACTGGCTCAAACAGGTCAAGAGCACTCAGGCAAAGAATAAGATCAACCAATGGTTCCGCAGTGAGTTCAAAGAAGACAATATTGTGAAAGGGAAAGAACTTCTTCATACCTATTGTAAAAACAAGGGGATTGATCTTGCGCCGCTCTTAAAGAATGAATTTACGCAGGCGTGTATCCGGAAATATGGATTCCGGGACTGGGAGTCTGTCTGTGCTGCTATCGGGCATGGGGGACTCAAGGAAGGGCAGGTTGTCAATAAGCTTCAGGATGCCTATGAAAAAAAGAACCGGAGAATCGTTTCTGATGCCCCTGTGCATGAATTTATTGAAAAAGTAAAGAGTACTAAGGTGAACACACCGATGGACAGGAAATCCCATGATGGCAGCGGAAATAAGAGTGGCATTATCGTGGAAGGTCTGGATGACCTGGCTGTGCGTTTCTCGCGATGCTGCAATCCTGTGCCGGGTGATGAGATCGTCGGTTTTGTCACACGGGGAAGAGGTGTGTCTATTCACAGGACAGACTGTGTTAATATGATCCATCTGCCGGAGGGTGAGAAAAACCGTCTTATCGAGGCAGAATGGAGTTTGGAAGCCGAGAAGGGGGATGGGGTTTATCCGGTAGAGATCGTAGTCTATTGTTATAACCGGAGTGGTGTGCTGATGGATGTGTCAAGGGTGTTTACTGAGAACAGCATTGACATCAAATCCATGAATGTCCGCACAACGAAACAAGAAAAGGCAACCCTGACCATCGGTTTTGAGACTCAGGGGGCAGAAGAGCTTGACCGCCTCATCACAAAGCTGAAGGGCGTTGAGAGTGTCATTGATATTGACCGGAGTACCAACGGTTAGGAATGGAGGGGTATCAAACAGATGGAAATTACAATTCTGACAGTAGGTCCTGTTCAGACAAACTGTTATATCATAAATAAAGAAGGAAGTTCATCCTGTGCTGTGATCGATCCGGGAGAAGAAGCAGACAAGATTGCTTCCTATGTCTCAAAAAAAGGATGGAAGAATGAAGGAATCCTGCTGACACATGGGCATTTTGACCACATTACAGGGGTCAGTGGTTTGATCTCTCAGATTGGTGGTAAAGTGTATGCCTATGAGGGAGAGAAAGACCTTATGGCGGATCCCAGACAGAACGGCAGTGCTATGATGGGATATGAACTGGCACTGGAACCGGAATGCCTTCTGCGGGACGGGGAAGTTCTGCATATTGCAGATATGGATTTTAAAGTGATCCATACACCAGGACATACAAGGGGAAGCTGCTGTTTTTATCAGGAACAGGAAAAGATCCTCTTTAGCGGGGACACCATATTTATGGAGTCTGTGGGGCGTACTGATTTTCCGACGGGCAATGCCAGGGAACTGATTGATTCTGTCCGAAATAAGGTATTAACCCTGCCGTCTGATGTGAAGATTTATCCGGGGCATGGCCCAGAGACCAGTGTATCTTATGAGATGGCGAACAATCCGTATGCATAGAAGAGAGACAATATAAATGATACGATTTGAGATAAAGAGCAATGAATTTTCCTATGACCTCAAGGCACTGGCCCTGAGTTTTTTCCCAGAAAAGCGCTGTGATGTGGTGCAGAAAGAAGAATGGCGGGAATCGTCTGGTTATCCGGTCCGATGTGAGATGGATGGCAGGCAGATACTTTACGAAGACCTGCCAGAGGGATACAGTAAGAACAGCGTGAAAGCACTGGTGTATCACTGTTTTGTAAAGCAAAGCGGCCATACCCTTCCCTGGGGGATACTGACGGGAATCCGTCCTGCGAAGATTCCATTGCGGATGCGGATGGAGGGCAGGGGAAGAGAAGAGACCGCATCATGCCTGCGAGAGGAATATCTGGTGTCAGAACCGAAGGTACGTCTTGCTTTGGATGTGGCGGAGAAGGAGTATGGGCTGACAAAGCCCTTTGACCATGAAAAAGGGTTCAACCTTTATATCGGGATTCCTTTCTGTCCCTCGATCTGCCAGTACTGTTCCTTCTCATCTTATGATTATCGCAGATACGCAGGACAGGCAGATGATTATCTGGCAGCATTGGAAAAGGAAATTCGGTACACAGCGAAATTTTTCGATAAGGAGAAATATGCGGCAAAGGAACTGCACACCATTTATGTGGGGGGCGGAACGCCTACTGCATTGAATGAAGGGCAGATGCAGCGGCTGATGGATATGGTTCACCGTTATCTGCCGGTGGCAGATGCGGCGGAGTTCACGGTAGAGGCCGGAAGACCGGATAGTATTACAGCGGACAAGCTGCGCATATTGAAGGAGGCTGGGGTGACAAGGATCTCCGTGAATCCCCAGACCATGAAACAGCGGACGCTGGAACTGCTGGGACGGCGGCATACGGTGGAGCAGGTAAGGGAGGCTTTTCACCTGGCGAGGGAGGCTGGCTTTGATAATATCAATATGGATCTTATCGCAGGGCTTCCCGGGGAAGGGGAAGAAGACTTTATCCATACCCTCAATGAGGTCAGTGCGCTGGGACCAGACAGTGTGACAATACATACACTGGTGATCAAACGTGCCTCGCGGATGCGCCGGGAGCAGATGGAACAGGGGGCAGGAATAAATCCGGAAGATGCTTTGATTCCAGTACTGCAGGCTGCCAGTGAGAAAATTTTGCGGGAGCAGGGGTATGAGCCCTATTATATGTACCGGCAGAAGAATAAGGCAGGTACTACAAGAAATACCAATCAGGAAAATGTGGCATATGCCCGTCCGGGGAAAGAATGTCTGTATAATATCTTTATCATGGAGGAACTGGAGACCATTGTGGCGCTGGGCAGCGGCGGCTCCACAAAGCATGTGATCCATGGGGAGAACCGGATGGAACGGGTAGAGAATGTCAAGAGTGTAGAAGATTATATCACAAGAATTGATGAGATGATAGAGAGGAAAGAAAGGGAATTTAAAAATGGCTTTAAGGAAGAAACCAACGACAGGAATGAAGGATATTTTACCAAAGGAGATGGAGATCCGTGACTATGTCATCAGCCAGATCAAGGAGACATATAGGACATTTGGCTTTCAGTCCATCGAGACTCCCTGTGTGGAGCATATTGACAACCTCAGCAGTAAGCAGGGCGGGGAAAATGAGAAACTGATCTTCAAGATCCTGAAACGTGGACAGAAGCTGAACCTGGAGACAGCAGAGGAAGAGGGAGACCTGGTGGACAGCGGGCTGCGATATGACCTGACTGTACCATTGTCCCGATATTATGCCAATAATGCAGGCGAACTGCCGTCGCCTTTCAAGGCACTGCAGATGGGAAATGTGTGGCGTGCTGACCGTCCCCAGAGAGGACGTTTCCGGCAGTTTATGCAGTGCGACATTGATATTCTCGGCGAGCCCACTTACCTGGCAGAGATTGAGCTGATTACAGCCACGACGACACTGCTGGGAAAACTGGATTTCTCGAATTTTACCATACGGATCAACAACCGTAAGATTCTGAAAGGAATGGCAAAGTACTGTGGATTTCCAGAGAAAAGCTATGATGAGGTATTTATCATTCTGGACAAGATGGACAAGATCGGTATGGATGGTGTGGAAACAGAACTTCTGGATGCCGGATATGATAAGACATCTGTCGAAAAATGTATTTCTTTATTCCAGACTGTCACGAATGACATTGCAGGCATCACTTATATGAAGGACACGCTGGGAGAATGCCTGGAAGAGGGAACAGCAGAAGATCTCATTACGATCATATCCACGGTGGAGAAAGTAAAGGGTGCTGACTTCAGGATCATCTTTGATCCGACGCTGGTAAGGGGCATGTCCTATTATACCGGACCGATCTTTGAGATCGCCATGGATGAATTCGGCAGTTCTGTCGGAGGAGGCGGGCGCTATGATGAGATGATCGGCAGGTTTACAGGAAATGATACCTGTGCCTGTGGTTTTTCCATTGGCTTCGAGCGCATTATCATGCTGCTTCTGGAACGCGGATATGAAGTTCCGGGGGCGGCTGTGAAGAAAGCTTATCTCATCGACAAGAGAGCGACAACGGAGCGGATGCAGGAAGTCATTGCGAAAGCAAAAGAAGAGCGTGAGAGGGGTGTTCAGGTGAACATCAGCGTTATGAAGAAAAATAAGAAGTTCCAGAAGGAGCAGCTTGCTGCAGAAGGATATGAGGATATCGAGGAATTTTTTGTATAAGGGACCAGACTGAAAAATATACAGATAGGAGAGTAGCACAATGGCAGAATCAATGACAGGGTTAAAGCGCACATGCCGCTGCGCAGAGTTAGGGACAGAACATATCGGACAGACTGTGACAGTTATGGGCTGGGTGCAGAAGAGCCGGAATAAGGGAGGGATTGTCTTTGTTGACCTCCGGGACCGTTCTGGCATTATCCAGTTGATCTTTGAAGAAAGTTCTGTGGGAAGTGAGGGATTTCAGAAAGCTGCGAAGCTCAGAAGTGAGTTTGTGGCAGCCGTCACAGGTGAAGTGGCAAGACGTTCCGGGGCAGTGAATGAAAATCTGAGAACAGGTGAGATCGAGATTGTGGCTAAGGATATCCGAATCTTGTCGGAGTCGGAGACCCCGCCATTCCCCATTGAGGAGAATTCCAAAACGAAAGATGACCTGCGCCTGAAATACCGCTATCTGGATCTGCGCCGTCCGGATCTGCAGAGAAATCTCATGCTGCGCAGTGAGGTAACATCAGAAGTCAGGCAGTTCCTTACCAGTGAGGGATTTCTGGAGATCGAGACACCGGCACTGAATAAAAGTACGCCAGAGGGGGCACGGGATTATCTTGTGCCCAGCCGTGTCCATCCTGGCAGCTTTTATGCCCTGCCGCAGAGCCCGCAGCTTTTCAAGCAGTTACTGATGTGTTCCGGGTATGACCGATATTTTCAGGTTGCCCGTTGTTTCCGGGATGAGGATCTGCGTGCCGACCGACAGCCGGAATTTACCCAGATTGATATGGAGTTATCCTTTGTGGATGAAGAAGATGTTATGGATATCAACGAGAGGCTTCTGCAGAGGATATTTAAACGGATCGGCGTGGAGATCGAGCTGCCGCTGCCACGCATAACCTGGCAGGAGGCTATGGACCGTTTCGGTTCGGATAAACCGGATACCCGTTTTGGCATGGAATTAAAAGATGTGACTGAACTCGTAAAAAACTGTGGTTTCGGCGTATTTACCGGAGCCATCGAAAATGGCGGCTCTGTCCGTGGGATACGGGCAGAGGGACAGGGAGCCATGCCCCGGAAAAAGATTGATAAATTGGTGGATTTTGCGAAGGATTTCGGCGCAAAGGGACTTGCCTACCTCTGTGTCAATGAGGATGGTTCGTATAAATCCTCTTTTGCAAAATTTATGACAGAGGAAGAGCTTTCTGCCCTTGTGCAGGCGATGGAAGGAAAGCCGGGAGACCTGCTTTTATTTGCGGCAGACAAAAATAAGGTAGTATGGGATGTTCTCGGTAACCTCAGACTGGAACTGGCGAGACAGATGGAGCTTTTAGATAAAAATGTGTACCATTTCCTGTGGGTAACGGAGTTTCCGCTGCTGGAGTACAACGAGGACATGGGGCGCTATCAGGCGATGCACCATCCATTTACTATGCCGATGGAGGAGGATCTTGAGTATCTGGAGAGTGATCCGGGACGTGTACGCGCCAGAGCCTATGATATCGTACTGAATGGAACAGAATTGGGCGGCGGTTCCATCCGTATCCATCAGAACGACATTCAGGAGAGGATGTTTGAGGCGTTGGGATTTACAAAAGAATCTGCATACAGCCAGTTCGGATTTCTCTTAAATGCCTTTAAATATGGGGTTCCGCCCCATGCCGGGCTCGCCTATGGGCTGGACCGGCTTATCATGCTGATGGCAAAGGAAGACAGTATCCGTGATGTCATTGCTTTCCCGAAGGTAAAGGATGCCTCCTGCCTGATGACAGAAGCGCCAGGGCCTGTAGATCCTGCCCAGTTGGAAGAACTTGGCATTGATCTGGCCGAGAGAAAGAGCGAAAAGTAAAAGGTGTGCGCAAACGGAGGAAGAAGAATGAATGAAAAGATTTCCGCCATTGCTTTTATTTATCTGCTTCTCATGAATTCGGCTGCCTTTATTGCTATGGGTGTGGATAAATCAAAAGCAAAGAGGGGGGCATGGCGCATTCCGGAGAAGACTTTGTTTCTGCTTTCCTTTCTTGGCGGCAGCATCGGTTCACTGACGGGGATGTATACGTTCCGCCACAAGACCAGACATGTGAAGTTTACCATTGGAATGCCATTGATACTGCTTTTTCATCTTGCCATTGCAGGGGTATTCCTGTACATGCAGGTTTTTGGGGGGATGTAACTAAATCTGCATTATCTAAGCGCACCCGCGGGGTATTTGACTGGCGCAGTTAAAAAAATTTAATATAAAGGAGACGAAAACTATGAGTATTGTATCTGAAAAATTCGGCACCACAAAAGAGGGTGCAGAGGTAACACGTTACACTATCACCAACAAAAATGGCCTCAGCATGTCAGCGCTGGATTATGGTGCCATCATCTCACATCTGATGGTTCCGGACAAGAATGGAACTTTGGATGACATTGTACTTGGTTTTGATAATGTGGCGGGCTATGAGGTAAATGGCTGTTTCTTCGGTTCTTTCATCGGGCGTCATGGCAACCGCATCGGGGATGCGAAATTTACCCTCAACGGCAAGACATATGAGCTGGAGAAAAATGACGGGAAGAACAACCTGCATGGTGGTACACCAGGTTACCATCAGGTGATGTATGCGGCAGAGACTACGGAGAACAGTGTGACCTTTACCCGTGTAAGTCCGGATATGGAGCAGGGGTATCCAGGAAATCTGGATATTTCCGTAACTTATACTCTGACAGATGAGGATGAGCTGAGGATCGATTACAAGATGAAATCGGATCAGGATACATTGTGTAATCCGACGAACCACAGCTATTTCAACCTCAAAGGACATAATGGCGGCACTATTACAGACCACAAATTGTACTTAAAGGCAAATGGATTTACTGAGACCAGCGACGACTTGATCCCGAATGGAACCATCGTAGATGTGACAGGCACCCCGATGGATTTCCGGGAGAAAAAGCTTATCGGCCAGGACATTGACAAAGATTACCAGCCTTTAAAAGTGGCAGGAGGATATGACCACAACTTTGTTTTGGACAAAAAAGAAGGAGTACTGGAGAAGATTGGTGAAGTCTCTGAGGATACATCAGGACGTACGATGGAGATCTATACGGACCTGCCAGGCATGCAGTTGTATTCTGGAAACTTTATTGAAAAAGAAGATGGCAAGGGCGGCAATGAGTACACATACCGCACAGGTGTCTGCTTTGAGACACAATATTTCCCCAATTCCATCAATATCCCGGAATTTCAGTCCTGTGTACTGAAAGCAGGTGAGGAATTCACCTCAACCACGATATATAAATTTGTATAATACCAGAGGCCTAAAAGTAAATACATCATATGCTTGCATAATGATGTATTTATTTTTAAGGCCCGCAAAAACATGAGAAAGGAGCCCGGCAGGGCGGATTTCGAATGTTTTTAGGATTGTGAGAGCACGGAGTGCGGAACAATCCGTGGTATTATACAAATGAAAATGGAGCAGGCCCGCAAAAACATGAGAAAGGAGCCCGGCAGGGCGGATTTCGAATGTTTTTAGGATTGTGAGAGCACGGAGTGCGGAACAATCCTTACCCTTTTTTTGGAAGGAATAACGAAACAAGGTATTGTTGAATACTATAGGAGAAAGAGTTACAAACTTGCGAAGAAGGAGAACAGACAGTGAAAAGTGTTTTGGGAAAATTGATTCAACGACGGTTTGGTTGTGAGCGTTATACGATATACACAGAAAAATTGAATAAGAAGGAGAGTATGGACATTTTCTGTGATATTTACGGCGATCTGAGCCAGCAGTCGCAGGAGGATCTTAATGAGGCATTGAAGGAACTTCTGGGTTATGTTCAGATGTCCATCAAGATCAGCCGAAACTTTCTATATATCACTATGGGATATCTGGTAGCACTGGCAATGCTTTTTCTTTTGGAACTTTCTCTGCCAATCCTATTATGTTCTGTGGCTGTGGTCAGTGTAAGCTATCTGTATAAGTTTTTGGAATTTATAAAAAACCGTTATTGTGACAGAGATGTCAGGATTGTTCTCATTTACAAAATTGCCTTATTTCACCTTTTGGAAGAAAATTGTTTACAAAAAGAGGGGCAGAAATTGTGACCAAATTTCCTGGTACAACAAATATTTAATAATTGATACATTCACTTGTCTAATTGTCCAACTACTACGGCAGAAACAATTATCCTGCGTGAATGTATCAAAGACTTAATTTTTAAAGGAAAACAGACGAAAAAGATGTGTTTAAGTCCATTATAGAAGACATTAGAAAGACTTTATCAATTGATATTCTAGAAATAGCGATACCCTATCATGCAGCGAAAAGCAGTGGAAAAAACAGACCAACTGTCCAGCCAAAAACGGAATTCGAAGTTCTTGATATTGTAATAAATTCAGAAAAAGCCATGCTGGAAATTAAGGACGTAATTGATAAAATGATTGACTATAGTTATGATGTTAATAATACAATAGGAGCTGGTAATCAAATACGGGTTGTAGCTGAGGTTGGAAGCTATTGTGGAGAAGAGATTGGATACACAACACAGCATAGTAATCAAGTAACTGTAAGATGGATATTTAAACGAGAGATGGATAAGCTGGCTAAAAATGCTATAACCTTGTGTGATATATCCGCAAAAAAATTTGATGCTTTGGTAGTGTATAATAGTAATGCAGCAATATACATAAAAAACGAAGCAAAAAAGGTTGCGGATATTTATAGGCGCAATTTAGTTATTATGCAGAATCCGTTAGATACAACACCAATAGGAGAGGTGTTTATTACAGAGGATAGTAAAGAATTTCACAATGCAGTTCATCCACTATATAGCGATTTTAATATTTTTGAACTTGAATTTGCACGTGAATTAGATAGCAGAAGATAGCAATAGAAACCTTTTTTATATTGAAAAGGCATGTGAGGGTAAAGAAGTAATCATTAAATTAGTTAGTGAAAAAAAGTATAATGAGCGTCAGGAAGTGATAGACACATCGGGATATACTGTATGGATGGTATAACAGGGAACTATTTGCCCGACAACATGTTCTACTCTGAAAGATGCTGTTGATATTTGTATTAATAGTTAGGAATATCCTGATTAAAATAATTATTTTGCTGCTTGTAAAATATACAAGTTTTGTTTATAATGAGAATTAAAATAGAATATTGATAAAATTATGATAGGGAGAAGAACCATGATACAGATAAAACCAGTTTCCGATCTTAGAAATAAATTCCCTGATATAGAAAAGATTGTAAATTCCGGCGAACCAGTGTATTTAACTAAAAATGGGTATGGCGCTATGGTGGTACTAAGCCTTGAAGAATATTCTAAACTGACGGATGGGGCAGAAAATGCCATGGATGAAGCGGATTTGACAGCAGAAAGTGACAGCAGGCGTTATACGCATAATGAGGTTTTTGAGGGACTTAGAAGGAGAGTAAATGGCTGATACAAAATATATTTTGTGGTATTTGCCATTATTCTATGAGGAATTAGAAGAAAAAGTGGTTTATATTGCCGAAACATTAAAGAATCCGCAGGCTGCAAATAATCTTCTGGATTTAGTTGAATCGGCTATCTTAGAGCGTTTGCCAAATGCAGAGTCTTTTGAGTCGTACCGTTCATTGAAAGAGAGGAGATATCCATATTACCGCATCTATATAAAGAACTTTGTGATTTATTATGTCGTGGTTGATGAGGAAGGCCCGGAGAAAATTATGGAAGTTAGGCGCTTTCTATACAATAGGCAGAACCGTGATGCCGATATATAGTGGGCTGAAATGTGTATGGTTATAGAAAGCAAGGGGGATTTTCCAAATATTATGTAAGAATGTGTTGATTTTGGCTGAGCATTGGGGGAAAAATAGCATGATAAGACGCAAAAATCCCAAGGACGTTATGGCTGGGGCATTACCAGTATGTATACCGTCCCTGGGGTTTTATAGTTTTTAGAGAACGCTATTTTGACGCGTATCCTGCTTTTGTATCGCAGACCATAGCGGGTTCGGATTGTGTCTGGGGCGCAAGTGAGATGTGGATGGAGCCTTCTTCGTAAGCCACCTGGATGGCATCCCCGATATGGAAACCGAGCGTCTCCAGCTATTTTCCTTCCATCTGTATCTTTGGCGTTTCGATGTACCCGCTGCCGAAGCCGGCAGAGGAGATTGCCACAGTGCTGCACACAGTCCCATGCTACCAGAAAACACCAAGCATCCCAAAAGAACTGTTCACACAGGGGGCATTGGAGAACCTTGCAAAGCTGGTGGAGAATAAGGGCGGGCTAATGGCGCGGGCTTTCCAGGCTGGTGAAATTCGCCTTACGGTCACGGAGGATGCGGTCAGCTTCCCGTGGTTCCCGTTTACAGCCAATCTGGATGAAACAGTGGCCTACACGGAATTTGTGGAAAAGCTGTGCGGGATGGCAAGGAGCATGAAACGCTGAACTATTACGCACACGCAATTTTCGCTTCCGCAAAGGCTGAAATGGAAAGGCTGATTGCAGCATAGCCGCAGACGGATTTACTACTTCTTTTACTACCATTGAGAGGGAAAACCTAAGAGGTTATGAGGGTATATAAGAACTTCTCCCCATATCTAAAATGCCGGGAAAGCCCGAAAATACGGGCTATACCGACATATAAGAACTTCTAAAGAGATAATCTAAATTCACCATAAATTTTGTTGTACTAGTTTACAAAAAGAACTTCATGGGTTATAATGTCTATTGTAAATATAGCAGATCCGGGGAGCCTGCAGACAGGCTGAGAGGAAGGACAGGAATCATTTCTGAGCCCTTCGACCCGTAAAACCTGATGTGGGTAATGCCAACGAAGGAAGATGTTCAATGATATATTTGAGCGCATACGAGATTGGAGACCGCATTGGGGAAATGCGATCTTTTTTTACTTATTAGGATTAGGGTGTCAAAAGGTCTGAATTTCCTTTGCAGGCCAATTTCCTCAATCTTGCACCACAATATCTATCAACGATGCGCCACATCGCCTCAAGATATTGTGGCACAATCTTGAAAAAATTTGCTCTGCAATGAAAATGGACCTTTTGACGCCCTAATCCTTATTAGGAAATTCCGCCATGTGCGGAGCAAGGATCGCGATAGCGAATTTATTCGCTTTGCGATTCTTGGAGGGCTGCGGTTCTCAGCCAGCCCTATTTGATGAATGGAGGTAGAGCATGAGAGAGTATACAACGCAGATGGATGCTGCAAGGAAAGGAATCATTACACCAGAGATGGAGGCAGTCAGTACATATGAGAAAATAGATATACAGGAGCTTCGGGAACTGGTGGCAGAGGGACAGGTGGCGATCCCGGCCAACAAAAACCACAAATGCCTGAAGCCTTATGGCATCGGAAACCGTCTGAAGACAAAGATCAATGTAAATCTGGGGACAAGCCGGGATTGCCTGGATCTGGATGTGGAGATGCAGAAGGTACAGGCTGCGATAGATATGGGTGCAGAGGCAATTATGGATTTGAGTTCTTTTGGTGATACACAGAAATTCCGCCGTAAGCTGACCAGCGAGTGCACGGCGATCCTTGGCACAGTACCGATCTACGATGCTGTTGTGTATTATAATAAGGCATTAAAAGATATTACTTCAGATGAGTGGATGGAAGTAGTGAAGATGCATGCGGAGGATGGAGTAGATTTTATGACAATCCATTGTGGCATTAACCGTGCCACAGCAGACCGTTTTAAGCAGAATCTGCGTCATACAAATATTGTTTCACGGGGCGGTTCCATTATCTTTGCGTGGATGGAACTGACAGGCAATGAGAATCCATTTTATGAAAGATATGACGAACTTCTTGATATCTGTGAGAAATATGATGTGACTATCAGCCTTGGAGATGCCTGTCGTCCAGGTAGTATTGCAGATGCCGGGGACATTTCCCAGATATCAGAGCTTGTTGCCCTTGGGGAACTGACACAGAGAGCATGGAGACACAATGTACAGGTTATGATCGAGGGACCAGGACATATGCCTCTGAATCAGATCCGAGCAAATATGGAGATCCAGCAGACCGTGTGTAAGGGGGCGCCATTTTATGTGCTGGGTCCTCTTGTGACCGATGTGGCGCCAGGTTATGATCATATTACCAGTGCTATCGGCGGTGCTGTGGCAGCTACCTATGGTGCCTCTTTTCTGTGTTATGTGACACCAGCAGAACATCTCCGCCTCCCCACGGTAGAAGACGTGAAGGAGGGGATCATAGCTTCTAAGATCGCTGCCCATGCTGCAGATGTGGCGAAAGGGATTCCGGGAGCAGCAGAGTGGGATTACCAGATGAGTGAGGCACGCAGGGAACTTGACTGGGAGAAACAGTTTGAGTTGGCAATGGATCCGGAGAAAGCAAGACGGTATCGTTCAGAGAGTACTCCGGAGAGAGAAGATACCTGTACTATGTGCGGAAAGATGTGTGCTGTCCGAAATATCAATAAGATTCTGCGCGGCGAAGATGTGGATATTATGGATTAACAGTTCCAGAAGGAAACATTTCATATGCACATCTGCATATGTCCTGCATAGAATAAAATAAGAGTTATTATGCAGGTGGTTACCAGATGAAGAAGACAACATATATTCTTTGTGTATGCCTGTTGTGCATTATGGCATTTATTGAGATCAGGCATAATTTTGTGGGGAACGGTTCGGAAAGTGATCATATTTCCAAGGATAAAAGTGAGACGGGCAGTGACAATTATATCGCCACTGCCCATTTTGCGTCTCAGGTAAAAAAGGAGAATGAGCAGCATAAAGGAGATAAGAAAATTGCCTATCTTACTTTTGATGACGGACCAAGTGACAATACGAGGAAGATTCTGGATGTGATGAAGGAAAAAAAGGCAGTTGCTACTTTTTTTCTTATAGGCAATGAGATCACACCAGAGCGGGAAGATATTGTAAAGAGGACGATAGAACAGGGAAATGCGGTGGGGGTGCATACATTCTGCCATGAGAAGAATAAATTGTATTGCAATGCGGAGAGTTTTTTTGAGGATTTTGAAAGGGCAACAGAAAGCATACAGAAGGTAACAGGGAAGAAACCTCTTCTCCACCGGTTTCCCTGGGGGAGTAACAATGGTTATGTCTGTTCTTATGTAGATGCCCTTCATGAGAAATTAAAGGAAATGGGAGTGAAGAGCTTTGACTGGAATGTGTCAGGAGAGGACTCCATTGGGGGAACGGTGGCACAAAGTACTATATTTAATAATGTAAAGAAAGATCTGACAAGATATGATGAACCCATTATCCTTCTTCATGACTCAGCAACTATGGATAATACGGCAGCAGTGATTGGGCAGATCATTGATTATATCAAATCTGAGGGATATGAATTTGCGACGCTGGAGAACAGGGAGGAATATATGTTTCCGGCAAGCTGGAGATAAAGGATTGTGAATACTCCCTACGTCTGGAAGTTCGAAAAGCAGCCAAGAGGTGGTTTTGAAAACCACTTCTCAAAGTTTTTATATTGACACAAAAATAAAAACATGTTACGCTATGGATAGAATGAGTAAGACAGAACAGGTAAGGGGGCTTTGGGATGAAACGGGTGAGACGGGAAAGAATGAAAAAGGTCAGAACACGTCTGGAGGACAGGATACTTCCTTCTTATACAAAAGGGGAAGAGATTTTTAATATGGTATCCCATATTGTAGGGGGTGCCATGGCGATCGCTGCCCTTGTTCTATGTGTCGTTTTTGCTGCGGTCTACAGCGATGCATGGGGTGTCGTGGGAGCAGCAATTTATGGCAGTACCATGATCGTACTCTATAGTATGTCCAGCATTTATCATGGGCTGCACCGCAATATGGCAAAGAAGGTATTTCAGGTCATTGACCACTGTACGATCTATTTTCTTATTGCAGGTACCTATACTCCTGTGACGCTGGCCGGACTACGCCCACAGTACCCTGTACAGGCATTCGTGGTCTTTGGCATTGTGTGGGCATGCTGCTTTATGGCGGCAACGCTGACTGCCATTGACCTGAAGAAATATCAGGTTCTTTCCATGGTGGGTTATATTGCCATGGGCTGGTGTATCATTTTCTTTATTGGCCCGACCATACGGTGCCTGGGGGCTGGCGGCACGGTATTTCTTCTTACTGGCGGGATTGCTTATACCATTGGGGCAATTCTGTATGGCCTGGGGAAAAAGAAGAAATATATGCATTCAGTTTTTCATCTCTTTGTGCTGGCGGGAAGCATCCTGCACTTTTTTATGATCTTGTTCTATGTGCTGATGTGAGATTTCAAGGTAATTCCTTGTTTTTTTACCATTTTTCATGTTATAATAAGAAACTGGTACAACGGATATAGTTTCCTGTACACAGCTCAACGGCGCCAATTTGAATCCGTTGAGCTAACAGAAGGCACATGTGAATGGAGGTAGTGATGATAGTAGAACCAAAAGTAAAAGGATTTATATGTACAACAGCACATCCTGTGGGATGTGAGGAGAGTGTACGAAGGCAGATTGCTTATTGTAAGGAGAAGGGGCAGAAGGAGGGACCCAGGAAAGTACTTGTGATCGGGGCATCTACAGGTTATGGACTGGGAAGCCGGATCGCAGTTACTTATGCTTATGGTGCAGATACCATTGGTGTCTCTTTCGAGAAGGAAGCAAAGGGAAAGAGAACAGCTACAGCGGGCTGGTATAATACAAAAGCATTTGAGAAATTTGCGAAAGAAGATGGTTATTATGCAAAATCTTTCAATGGAGATGGATTTTCCAGGGAAATGAAAGAACAGGTGATCAAGACCATACGGGAGGACTGGGGAAAGGTAGATATGGTGGTCTACAGTATGGCAGCACCACGCCGGACGCTGGCAGATGGTACCGTGGTATCCAGTGTTCTGAAGACAGTTGGGGAAGAGCTGACGAATAAGACGATTGATCTGAAGACGAATGAGATCACAGAAGTGACAGTGCCTGTGGCAAATGAGGAAGAGATTCAGAATACGATTAAGGTCATGGGGGGAGAGGACTGGGAGGAATGGATTCATGCCCTGGCAGAGGCGGATGTTCTTTCCGACAATGCCGATACGATTGCGTATTCCTACATAGGGCCAACTGTTACCCATGCGATCTACAAAGATGGAAGTATTGGACAGGCAAAGAAACATCTGTATGAGACTTCCCTGAGAATGAACAAAGAATTTGCTGACAGAGGATTGGAAGCTTATGTGTCTGTCAACAAAGCGCTTGTGACACAGAGCAGTGCGGCGATCCCGATCGTTCCGCTATATATCTCTCTTTTATATAAGATCATGAAAGAGGAGGGCCTGCATGAGGGATGTATTGAGCAGATGTACCGTCTCTTTGCGGATAAATTCCTGAAAAAAGAAGTGGATGCTGAGGGATATTTCCGTCTTGATGACTGGGAATTACAGGATAAAGTACAGGACAAGATTCAGGCTGTATGGGGTAAGGTCACCACAGAGAATATCCAGGAACTCGGTGATATTGATGGATATTGGGAAGACTTCTATCAGATGTTTGGATTCCACTATGATAATGTGGATTACAGCGCGGATGTGGAGATCTGAATATAGTAAATTCTTTAGAGTAAACATGAGGATACTGGTTTGGTCTGGTATCCTCATTTATGAATACAATTATATTTATAAAAGGAAATTTTTATGTTAGGGAAAAAGGTACTTTCAGAAGAATATGTATTTAAATTGGAAAAAATTTTCAAACAAAAAAAAATGGACATTGCAGGAAGCTGGTGAATATTCTGTTTTTGACAGATTTTGCAGTCGGTTGGCAGAGTTGGAAAACGATATACAAAGAGACTTAGTAATTGAACTTACAAATGATTTTTTATGGGTTCAATCCAGTATGTATGAAGGGTATTTGTTGTCAGCACTAAAAAAGTTATTTGAAAGTAAGGAGTGGGAGAGGCCAAAAGAAAAAAATATTTACATATGTCCATTATTACCCAAAAAGGATTTTGGGAAATTGAAAAGTAGTACTTTTATGCTTTATTTATGCCAAAGTATACTGATGCGTACATATCCTGAATTTCAGGAGAGTCAAATACGTATTTGTGAAACACCCGAATTATTAAAGGACCATATAGGAAAGATTGGTTCACTAATATTAATTGACGATTTTATTGGTAGTGGAGAAACTGCACTGGAGTGTTTAGATTATTTGAAATTTATAAATAATACTGATACAAAAATATATATTGTATCGTTGGTAGCGCAAGAGGAGGGAATAGATAATATTAGTAAAGAAAGAGTTTCGGTATTTACGGCAATAATAAGAAAAAAAGCTATTACAGATACATATTCGGGATCAGAGGCAAAAGAAAAGATTGAGACAATGATAAACATAAGTAAGCATTTACATGCAAAAGATACAATGTTATTGGGGTATGCAGATACAGAAAGTTTGGTGGCAATGATTAAGACACCCAATAATACTTTTCCTGTGTACTGGTTTGAATATAAAAACAATTCGTATGCACCATTTGTAAGAAAAGAGAATGTAAAAGTAATTGGGAGATGGAAAAAGTGAAAGAATCAACAGAATTTTTGATATTAGATACAATTAAAAAGAACTCTACTATTATGCCTTTATTCACTGCGGGTTATCCTTATTCAAAGGTGATCAATTGGGTTTATCAATTAGAAAAAGAGGGAAAAATATGCTATGATGAGATGGAACAAAGAGTATTAAGCGAGAATGGTTTGGCAAGATGGAAAATTATAAAAAAGAGAAACAACAAGTTCTCTATTTTGCCATTAAATGATTACAAAATAAAGAAAATGGATATAGACGAAATATATTTACCATGATATAATATTGTCTAACCTTTGGGATCTTTAGACTTTGCACCAAGGAACTGTTCAAAAATAATTTTTAAATAGTGCATGGCATTTTTCCTTAAAGGCTTTCTCATAAGTTAGGTGCAAAGCCGGGTTATGTAACTGATTTTTGGACAGTGTTGCCGAAGAAAATAAGACAAACATTATTAAAGGTTATTTTTGAACAGTTCCTAAGGTGTGGGATTAGCGAGTCGTTAATCTTTGAGGAACTTACTTTTCGAGCCGTGGGTAATACTTGTCCAGATTTTACAGGAGTAAAATTAGGGACAAGTATTACGGGTCGTGATTTTGTTCCAAAATCACTCTGATAGTTCTTTTCATAAGAAAAGAACTATACGATATTTTTAGGTAAAGATCCCAAAGGTTTTTGGATGGTGATTAAATGAACTGGATGGAATATGAATCAAAATTTAGAGAAACTGCAAAAGAAAATAATAAAAATGATAAATATTGTGACCAATGGATAAAATATGCAAAAAATTTATGGGATCATAACTTGCCTGTTATTTACACACAAGAGCATTTATGTGCTCTGTTAGGGTACGATTCTAAATATGTATATGCGGTTAGTAATTCCCCAGTCAAATTTTATCACTGTTACAGTATACCAAAAAAGAATGGGGGAAAAAGGAAGATATCTGAACCGCTTCCGAATTTAAAGGATATACAACGTTGGATTCTTGATTATATACTATATAGTTTTGAAGTAAGCCCATATGCAAAAGCATATATAAAAGGTAAATCTATTAAAGATAATGTTCGTTTTCATAGAAGGCAAAAAAAGGTGCTTTCTCTTGATATAAAGGATTTTTATGATCATTTGACAGATTGGATGGTATATCAGTTATTTCTTAGTGCTGGCTATAGTGAGGCAGTAGGAATGATGTTGACAAACTTGTGTTGCTTAGAGGGGAGTTTGCCACAGGGGGCGCCTACTAGTGCAGCTTTATCTAATATATTGATGTGTAGTTTTGATTACAAAGTAGGAGAATTTTGTAAAAAATCTAAAATTCGTTTTACCAGATATGCAGATGATATGACTTTTTCAGGAGATTTTAATGAATTGAAAATAATTTCTTTTGTTAAAAAAAATTTAAAAGAATTACAATTATCTATTAATGAGAAAAAAACTAGAGTAAGAAAACAGGGACAACAACAGGAGGTAACAGGAATTGTAGTAAATTATAAACCTCAGCTTGCTAAAAATATTAGAAAGAATATTCGTAAAGAAATGTATTATATAAACAAATATGGATTACAGTCACATTTAAGTTATATTCAAGAGGAGCATAGTAAATATTTAGAACATCTGTATGGTGTAATAAATTATGCGTTATTCATAAATCCAAATGATGCAGAAATGAGAAAGTACAAGGCTGATATAAAGAGCATTATGAAAGAAAAGGGATCTGATTGATCAAAGAAATATAGTGTTTGATAGCGCAATTCTGATATTGCGTTATCAACTTAGAATAAGGATACCAGATTTGACAATCTGGTATCCTTATTTAATCCGTTATCTCACAGGTAGCTGTGAGATAACAAACATATCATAGATTGCCCGGATGGCATCATTGAAATCTTCGTTTTTCACTCCGATAATAGTATTCAACTCGCTGGAACCCTGATCAATCATTTTGACATTGATATGGGCATGTGCCAGCGCAGAGAAGATTCTTCCTACTGTACCACGGGTTCCTTTCATGCCGCGGCCTACTACGGCGATGAGAGCAAGGTCAGATTCCAGTTCAATAGAATCCGGATGGGTGGTGGTATGGATCTGGGCAATGACTTTCTGTTCTTTTTCCTCAAATTCATCCTGATGGACGAAGATAGTCATGGTGTCGATGCCAGATGGCATATGTTCAAAAGAGATTCCATTATCTTCAAAAGCCCCCAGAACTTTTCTGCCGAAACCAACTTCTGAGTTCATCATATCTTTCTCAATATTGACGGCGACAAATCCCTTTTTACCTGCTATGCCCGTGATGGTATAGGCAGGGATACGGCAGGTGCTTTCTACGATCATTGTGCCATCTTCTTCCGGTGCATTGGTATTGCGGATATTGATAGGGATTCCTGCTTTGCGGACAGGGAAGATCGCATCTTCATGCAGTACAGAGGCACCCATATAGGCAAGCTCTCGAAGTTCTTTATAGGTAATGGTATGGATGATCTCTGGTTTTTTGACGATCCTTGGATCTGCCACAAGGAAACCAGATACATCTGTCCAGTTTTCATACAGATTTGCGTTGACTGCCCTGGCAACCAGTGAGCCGGTGATATCTGAGCCGCCGCGGGAGAAAGTAACTACTTTTCCATTTGCCATGGCGCCATAAAAACCAGGGATTACAGCACGCTCGCGTATTTCAAGATGCTGGCTCAGCAGTTTGTTTGTAGTGGCATCATCAAAGCTGCCATCTTTATGGAAACGGATCACATTTGCGGCATCCACAAATTCATATCCCAGATACTTCGCCATGATCTTGCCATTCAGGTACTCACCGCGGGAGGCAGCGTACATGGAACCGGCTTTGGCGATGAACTGTTTTTTTATCGTCTCAAAATCATCATTCAGGGAGAGATCCAGCTTTAATCCACGGATGATCTCATTGTATCGGTCTTTGATCTGGCCCAGCAGTTTATTAAATGCCTGGCCGTTTTCTGCTAATTCATAACATTGATACAGCATATCTGTCACTTTTACATCACTGGAATTCCGTTTTCCCGGGGCAGAGGGGATAACGTAACGACGGGCTTCATCCGCACGGATAATTGAGCCGGCTTTTTCGAACTGCTCTGCACTTGCCAGTGAACTTCCGCCAAATTTAACTACTTTTTTCATAACAATCTCCATTCCATGCCGTCTGATGATTTAAGGGCGGCAAATAACTTCTTATTCTTATAGTATAAAGGCACACGACTATAGTAAACCACTTTTTTTGTGGTTTTTCAAGTTTTTTTTGATAAAATCTACAGGGAACATGGATTTTGTGCTATACTGATATAGCAGTGGGAAAGAGAGGAAGAATATGGAAAATATTTCATTATATGGAACTTTGTATTATGAAAAAAGTATATTTAAAGGAAGTTACCGGGGAATGAATTTCTGGATCCAGAAGGAGGGGGAGAAAGAGAACCCTGTTCTGAGGGCGACGGCATGGAAGGGTCCCTTTAATTTTGATACCACAAAGGAGGAGAAGATTTCCAAAGATTTTCCTTTCAGTGATGAGGGAATTATGCTGGCGGACCAATGGCTGACTGAGCAGCAGGGAATTCTAATTCCATAGTCTCCGGTACAACGGATCAAAGAATAAGTTTTCACTGTACCAGCCTTAAAAATGACAAAAAAGAAACAAAAAACTGCCAGTTTTTTTTGAATATTTTGACAAATTAAGATGATATTCTCTTATCATAATCTGGAATGAATGGAGGGTATCATTTTGTATTGGAAGTCTTTTCTTAGAAATCAGTGGGAGAGAAAGGGGTATCATTCATATACAGGGAGTGACTTTTATAGTCAGGTTGGGAGAAGACAGGGAAAAGGAAAAGAGAAAAGGATTCATACAGATCTTTGCCAGAAAGAAGGAATGGTGTTTCGGTCGAAGGCAATCGATAATGCAATCGAAAAACTATTGGACTCGGGGAAATATACAGAAAGGAAAATGCTTGTGCTGAAGAATCCTTATTGTATGGCACCTCTGACAGCATTGATCTTATTTAACACAGAATTTCCATGTTCAGTCCATATTACGCTGGAGGGTGGGGAACTGCTGAATGAGAGAACCCCGGTCTCTACCAGACACAGGATACCGGTTTATGGGCTGCGTGCAGGGCAGCAGAACCAGATACATCTGGAGATATGGAAAGAACAGAATCTTTATCTGGAGAAAGAGATCATGATCGAGACAGGTGCGTTACCAAAATCCCTTCAGGGACAAGTACATGTCAGAGAAAAGAAGAAGGCAAGTGCGAGTCCATTTACCATGGCATTTGGAGGAGATACAAAGTATCCGTATGCTTTTGATGAGCACGGGGAGGTCCGTTATTACATCCGCCAGACCATAAAAAGTTATGGGATATACCAGGTCATGGCTAATTAGAGGTAATCAAAAGAGGAAAGGAAAAGCACAATCCAGA